>NZ_JAVRCI010000017.1:0-104194 GCF_034530835.1 Nostoc sp. DedQUE12b
TTATTTTAAATTGAGGGCGAAATGTTTCTAAATCAGAAGATTTTTTCTGCGCTTGTATTAAAAGGGCAGAAAATTATAGGTTTATTCAAAAAGCATTCAAGCAAAACATTTACCTTTTTATTTGCTGTTAGTCTCAGTTTGAGTTTGATAATTTCTGCTTGCTCTCCAAATCTTTCGGTAATTTCTGCATCTATGCCATCATTTAGCATAGGTCAAGATCCAGAAAAGGTAGTTCGTATTGGTCATCAGAAGTTTGGCTCTCTCAGTCTTTTAAGGGCAAAGGGAGATTTGGAGAAAAACTTAAAATCAATGGGTTTATCGGTGCGATGGAATCAATTTTCAGCTGGGCCACAACTATTAGAAGCTTTAAATGCTGGTCGGCTTGACTTTGGTCATGCAGGAGAAACGCCTCCCATATCTGCTCAAGCAGCTGGCGCACCTCTGCTTTATGTTGCCAGTTCACCTCCTAATCCCAAAGGTGAAGCAATTCTAGTGCCAAAAAATTCTCCAATTCGCAATCTTGCTGATTTAAAAGGCAAAAAAATAGCCTTAAATAAAGGCTCAAATGTCCATTATTTAGTTGTACAGGCATTGGCAAAAGCTAATTTGAAATATACCGATATTGAACCAGTGTTTATTCCTCCAGCTGATGCTAGAGCAGCATTTGAACAAAAAAAGGTTGATGCCTGGGCGATTTGGGACCCATACTTTGCTGCTGCTGAACAAGCTACAGGGGCGCGAATACTTACAGATGCTACAAATATAGTCGAAAATCGGGAGTTCCTTTTTGCTTCTCAAACCTTTGCCCAGAAGCATCCTGACCGCCTGAAAATCGTTTTAGAGGAAATCAAAAAAGTAGATGAATGGGCAAAACCTAGACCAAAAGAAGTTGCACAAATACTCTCACCTTTAATTGGAATTGATGCAGGTGTTTTAGAGCAGGTAGCAAAAAGAAGAGCTTATGGCTTAGAACTTATTACCCAGGAAGTTGTTGCTTATCAACAAAGGCTTGCTGATACTTTTTATGGTCTGAAATTGGTTCCTAAAAAAATTGATGTCAGTCAAGTAGCTATGGTGTCCGATCGCAAGCCTAATTAAAACTGTTTACAAGCTACATAAGCGATGGGCTAGGCTCCGCCGTAGGCGATCGCATTCTTACAGTTATAGCTAAAACACTCAAGGAGTTGAGTATCAATGGAACTATTTTGGTTTATTCCAACCTACAGTGATGGGCGCTATCTCGGAACAGCAACAGGAGGGCGTGCTGCTACCTATCCATACTTGCGTCAAATTGCTCAAGCTGTGGATCATCTAGGCTACACGGGTGCTTTACTTCCCACAGGACGCTCATGTGAAGACGCTTGGATTATCGCATCATCCTTAATATCAGTAACTCAACAGATGCGTTTTTTAGTGGCGATTCGCCCTGGTTTGTCGTCTCCTGGCATGGCAGCACGGATGGCGGCTACACTTGACCGCGTATCCAATGGACGCTTGCTGATAAACGTTGTGACGGGGGGCGATCCGGTGGAATTGGCTGGTGATGGAGTTCATCTCAACCACACAGCCCGCTATGAGTTGACAGATGAGTTTTTATCGATTTGGCGAGCAATTATGACTGGTGAAGAAGCCAACTTCAGTGGTGAATATTTCCAAATCAAAGGCGGCAAGCTACTTTTTCCTCCTGTACAAACGCCCTATCCTCCTTTATGGTTTGGCGGTTCATCACCGATCGCCCAGCAAATTGCAGCTAACCACATTGATGTGTATCTGACTTGGGGAGAACCACCGCAACAGGTAGCTGAGAAGATTAACGCAGTTCGGAAATTAGCTGCCGAACAAGGTAGAACTTTACATTTTGGGATTCGTTTGCATGTGATTGTGCGTGAAACCGAGAGCGAAGCTTGGGATGCTGCCAATGATTTAATTAAGTATGTTGATGAAGAAGCGATCGCCAAAGCTCAAAAAGTTTATGCTCGTTTAGATTCCGTTGGGCAACGCCGCATGACGCAACTGCACAGTGGCAGTCGTGAAGGATTGGAAGTCAGTCCTAATCTCTGGGCAGGAGTCGGACTGGTGCGAGGTGGCGCAGGTACAGCCTTAGTTGGAGACGCTGATACTGTCACCGCACGGATGTTGGAATACGCCGAATTGGGAATTGAAACTTTCATCCTTTCGGGATATCCGCATTTAGAAGAAGCTTATCGAGTAGCTGAATTACTTTTTCCCCGCTTACCACTTCAGATACCTACTACAGCACAACAGCAAGTATTAAGTCCTTTTGGTGAAATTGTCGCCAACCAGGATTTTCCTAAGCAACAACGTACCGCAGAAGGAGCTTCAAAATGAAAAAAAATCGATTTTATCAACTAGGGTTTCGGCAGCTAAAACCTTGGATTTTGCCGATTGTTCTAATTATTCTTTGGCAATTACTAGTGAAATCTGGCTGGCTTTCTACAAGAGTATTGCCTGCCCCTTCAGATGTAATACTTGCAGGATTTCGTTTAGCCCGTTCCGGGGAACTATGGCGAAACTTGATTATCAGTACAATCCGGGCTGTGATTGGGTTCTTGCTGGGAGGTAGTATTGGCTTTGGCTTAGGATTACTTAATGGATTGGCTCGTCCAGCAGAGGAGTATTTGGACACCTCAGTACAGATGATTCGGAATATTCCTCACTTAGCGTTAATCCCACTCGTAATTTTGTGGTTTGGCATTGGCGAAGAAGCTAAGATTTTTCTTGTGGCATTGGGAGTATTCTTTCCCATCTATCTCAATACCTTTCACGGAGTTCGCACAGTTGATCCAGAATTGATTGAAATGGCGAAATCTTATGGCTTACGCGGCTGGTCTTTATTTAAGCGAGTCATCTTCCCAGGCGCATTAGGTTCAATTATTGTTGGTCTGCGTTATGCCTTGGGAATTATGTGGCTAACCTTGATTGTTGCTGAAACTATCACACTCGACTCTGGCATTGGGTATATGGCAATGAACGCTCGTGAGTTTATGCAAACTGATGTGGTTGTCTTGAGCATTTTGCTTTATGCCTTGTTGGGCAAGTTAGCAGATGTCGCTGCCAAAGCTTTAGAAGAAAAATGGTTAAGGTGGGATTCTAACTACCAAGCTACTTAAAGTTTAGCTGGCTGTAACAAGGCAAAAGTTTGGAAGCAAAAATTTAATATCCCCTACTCATTTTTCATTCTTTGTTCATAACGGTTACTTATTATTCAAAATTCTGTTGTAGTTTTTAAAGAGGTTTGTGAAGATGGCACCCTTACAAGGCGCAGAGGTAAAAGTTATGGGTCTGACAAAGACCTATGGTAATAATCAGGTATTGCAGAGTCTCGATTTAGAGATAGCACCAGGAGAGTTTATTGCGATCGTTGGACGCAGTGGTGGCGGTAAAAGTACACTTTTACGGATGATAGCTGGGTTTGAAAGCCCTAGTGACGGTGGAGTTTTAATTGACGGGGAGCCATTGCGTGGGCGTAATCGCAACGCACGAACAATGTTTCAAAATGCTCGCCTATTACCGTGGGACAATGTTTTAAGGAATGTGGGATTAGGATTGAACAAAAAAGACTGGCAGCAAAAGGCAGAGAAGGCACTAGAGCAAGTAGGTTTAAAAGAACGAGCTAAGGATTGGCCATCTGTCCTTTCGGGAGGACAAAAGCAAAGGGTGGCACTTGCTAGGGCTTTAGTGAGAGAGCCGCGCTTACTAATGTTGGATGAACCCCTTGGTGCTTTGGATGCGATGACTCGCATTGAAATGCAGCGATTAATTGAAAAAATCTGGCAGGAACAAAAATTTTCGGCGTTCTTGATTACTCATGATGTGGATGAAGCAGTAACGTTAGCCGATCGCATCATTCTTATTGAAGATGGTCGAGTCACAATGGATCAGCGCATATCGTTACCACGTCCTCGCAAACGCAAAGACCCAGAATTCCTCACTCTGGCAGAAGAAATCTTAGAGCGCGTTATGGGTGATGAAGTAGGTCTAATTAATGGGGAAACAGAAAAAGTTCAACAGCTAGCTAGCACACACTAAGGAATGCGATCGCAACCGGAAATTGCACGATTAAATCCACCCTATCTAACTTAAAAGAACCTATGAGCCAGTCAAAGAGTTCAGCAAATAATAAGAATTCAACTGCTACCAACAACACAACATCAGCAGAATCTCGCAAGACAAAACAAGCAGCAGCAAAAATTACAACTGAGTATGCCGAGGAAATGGCACCTGAAAAAATCGTTGTAGATGAGCCACCGCCTAAACCAGACTATCCTCGCTACCGAGTTCATCCCGGACAGCCCATCACCTTGGCTAATTTCGATCCAAATGCCTCTGAGGACTATAAGAAAAAGAAGCATATCGAGGAAGAACTGGAAAAGCAGCGTCAACGGTTGCAAAATTTGCAAGAACGGTTATACGCTGAACACCAACGTAGTTTGCTAATTGTGCTGCAAGCGATGGACACCGGGGGTAAAGACGGTACTATCAAACATGTATTCGGTGGTCTTAACCCACAAGGCTGTCAGGTTTGGTCATTCAAAAAGCCCAGCGATGAAGAATTAAGCCATGATTTTCTTTGGCGCTACCACCAGAGGGCGCCACAACGGGGGATGATTAGCATCTTCAATCGCTCTCATTATGAAGATGTGTTAATTGTACGAGTCAAACAGCTAGTACCGGAGGATATTTGGCGCGATCGCTATCAATTAATCAATGAGTTTGAGCATATGCTGACACTCAATAACATTGCTGTTATCAAGTTTTTCCTTCACATTTCTAAAGACGAACAAAAGCGACGCTTGGAAAGTCGGTTACAAGACCCAGATAAGCATTGGAAGTTTTCCAGCAACGACTTAAAAGAGCGGGTACTCTGGGATGACTACCAAGCGGCATTTGAAGACATGATTAACAATTGCTCGACTGCTCATGCTCCTTGGTATGTCATACCTGCAAACAATAAGTGGTATCGTAACTTAGTAGTAGCTCGAACGATCGCAGACACTATAGAGGCAATAAACCCACAATTTCCATTAGCAGAAAAGGGTTTAGAAAATATTGTGGTTCCAGATTAAGCATGAGAGCGATTTTTTTCGGGGGAGATGGGGCAAGAATTAACCAAGGGGTTTAAATATTAATCATCCCAAAAACCTTGAAACTTGGTAGATGCAAGTTCGGTGTAACGAACAGTATGCTGAATATTTTTATGCCTCACATAACTCTGAACTGTTCGGCTATCAATAACTCGAACTCGATTCCCCAGATAATAAATAACCTGTTCCATGCCCATATACTGCGGCATGGAACAGATAAGCTCGCAATTTTTGGAGCTTGCATTTAGTGCTGATGAAACATTAATAGCGATCGCTACATAGCTAAACTAAAATCAGCCATTATCGTCTAATAGACTCGGTGCTGTTTCGTCGGAAAGAGTAGTAATGATGTCTCTCAATGGGCGATCGCGATCACACTCTTCTGGTGTCTCCTTACCCAAAGAGGTATCTTTCACCAAGCGGTAAACATCAGCTGCGCCGTAAAAAATCCGTTCAGTCAGACCTAACTCTTGAAAAGTTTCGGCAATCTCTTCCATTTCCCCTATCCAACGATGTGCTTTTGGTGTCATGGATGGAATAGAACGGGTGAGAATTGCAGCAAGTTCTGGTTGGCTACTAGATACTTCGTTCCATAGTTGCTCATCCAAGCCTAAGCGATGGGCAGCAATCAATAATTCTGTACTAATCGCTGTTAGTCCTTTGGTGAGGGCGGCGTAAGACATTTTCAATCCAGAAGCCTGACCAATTTCATCGCCAATTACTCGGATATCCAATCCATAATTTTGCAATTGTTGCAATTCATCGGCCTGTTTTCCTGACGCATAGATGCGCGTGCGACCGGGAACTCTGGGAGGTGGGCCAATGATTGAAGCATCTACAAAAGTTGCCCCAGATGATTCGATAATTTGGGCAATACGTTTTACCTTTTGGGGTGCGATCGCATTACCATCAACATAAAGAATCTGTTTACCCACATTACTTATCACCTCAGCTACAAGATTCGCTATCTCTGCTGCGGCGGCAGGGACTAAAACTGATAACACCAGATCAGATTCAATTACCAATTGTGTGAGGGAACCCACATCTTGGATATTAGCTGCGGCTGCTAATTGCCGAGTTCGTTCACTGCGATCATCTAGGGCGGCAATAGTCTTCAATCCATTTTGATTGAGAACAGATGCGATCGCCTGCCCCATGTCACCTGGACTTAAAATACCAACTGTTTGGATTTGCATGGAAAGCTTGATTGTTATCTGATATGAAGCTTTTAACTAAATACGCTGATTTTGGTGATCGAGTTATCCGAAAAATACAGTAAGTTGGTAGAGTTATCGTACTTGTCTAAATAGCAACTTATCACAAATCATTCCAAGGAAGCAAGCTACCCGATGACTCAAAAAGCAAATGTATTTCGATTTGTCCTAGCTTTCGTTGCTGGATTTGTGGCTGTGCTGGTATTTCACCAAGGCTTGCTGGCATTGCTTCATGCAATTAACTTTGCACCTCGTGCACCTTATCAAACCACTCCGACACTACCCTTTGGTATACCGCAATTTCTATCAGGTGCTTTCTGGGGAGGAGTTTGGGGTTTAATTTGGGCTACTATTACACTGCGCTGGCAAATAAATAAAAGTTATTGGTTAACTGCGCTGCTTTTTGGCGCTGTTGCACCCACATTGGTAGCTTGGTTTGTAGTTGCACCATTGAAGGGTTTACCCATAGCCGGAGGTTGGAAGCTACCAGCGATGATTACAGCTTTATTAGTTAACGGTGCTTGGGGACTAGGAACAGCTTTATTATTTAGTTGGTTTAGGAGAAAGCAAGTATTGCAGTGAAAGCAGTAATCAGACTTGTCAATGAAAACGATGTTCTACAAATGCTGGCAATTTATGAGCCAATCGTGCGGGAAACGGCAATTTCCTTTGAAGTAGAACCACCCACTCAAACAGAGTTTCAACAGCGGATTAAGAGTTATCAACAGCAGATGCCTTGGCTCGTTTGCGAAATTAATCAAGAAGTTGTAGGCTACGCCTATGCTAGACCCTACCATACCCGTACTGCTTACCAATGGTCTGTGGAATCATCTGTGTACGTCAGTGCAAATTATCGCAGAAAAGGAATTGCTAAAGCCTTATATACTTCTTTGTTTAAATTGCTGCGACTCCAAGGATTTTATAACGTTGTGGCCGCGTTGGCGTAGCCCGCCGTAGGCATCGCTTTACCCAATCAACCCAGTGTGGCTGTACATGAAGCTGTTGGGTTTTCAACTGTAGGTGTCCTACGTCGAGTTGGGTATAAATTTAGTCGGTGGCACGATGTTGGATATTGGCAATTATCTCTCCAATCAGAGCAATCTTTTTTGACTGATGGCGAATCTATAAATCCACCTCTTTATGTGTCAGAAATACAGAAATCGCCTTTGTGGGATGAAGCATTAACAAATGAACTATTGCTGCTGCGAGTTTAACTGATACAGCTTTTAAGACGTTAAATATCACGTTATTGAATTGGATAAAGCAATTTTTTTTAGCAAGGTTAAATTAATGGGAAGTTTTCTAAAACGCTCTGAAACCGAAATAGCAAAGCAAATTTATACAGTTTCACATCTAGTTGGGTCGTTTCAACTTCGCTCTGGACGAATATCAAACGAATACTTTGATAAGTATCAATTCGAGGCAGATCCAATTTTACTTAATGCTATTGTTAAGCAGATGCTTACTCTTATTCCAAGTGATATCAAAGTACTTGCAGGTCTCGAACTTGGTGGCATTTCGATAGTGACACTCTTATCTCACTACTCTGGTTTACCTACTGCTTTTGTGAGAAAAGAAGCGAAAAAATATGGAACTTCCCGATTAGCTGAAGGTGTAGAGATTAATAATCAGAAGGTGCTGATTGTAGAGGATGTAGTAACTTCTGGTGGTCAAATCATTATCTCAGCCAATCAACTGCGTCAACTTGGCGCTCAAATTGATTACGTACTCTGCGTTATCGACCGCGAGGAAGGTGCTATTGATAAACTCTTAGCGGAAGGTATTACACTGCTTTCTCTACTCAAGCGGAGTGATTTTCCTAATTAATATTTAGGTCATACAAAAAGTGCTGTTACTGTTACCGAAAGAGGAGTTATGACTCAAGAATTATGGACAGAAGTTGATCGTTACATCACTGATTTGCTTGTGCCTGCCGATCCCGTACTGGATGAGGCGCTTCAGGCTAGTGATGCAGCTGATTTACCACCACATCATGTTTCGCCGAACCAAGGTAAACTGCTCATGCTATTAGCCTTAATCCATAAGGCACGCACTATTCTGGAAATTGGTACGTTAGGTGGCTACAGCACAATCTGGCTTGCTAGGGCATTACCTACCGATGGTCGTTTAATCACCCTAGAGTCTAATCCGCAGCACGCTGAAGTTGCCCGCGAGAATATAAACCGTGCTGATCTGGCTCATCTTGTCGAGGTGCGCGTTGGCCGGGCAATAGAGACACTGCCGCAACTAGCTAACGAGGGATACAATCCATTTGACCTGATTTTCATTGACGCAGACAAGCCAAGCAACCCAGAATATTTTGCGTGGGCGTTAAAGCTTTCCCGGCGGGGCAGCCTGATTATCGCTGATAACGTTGTACGCAATGGATCTGTAATTGAGGCGAACAACGATGATCCTAGTGTTCAAGGAGTACGTCGTTTTAATGAGTTACTCGCATCTGAACCGCGTGTGAGTGCAACAGCCATCCAGACTGTGGGTAGCAAAGGCTATGACGGTTTTGCGATCGCACTTGTGACATCTGACAATTAGCAACCTTCTCCAAACTGCTTAACTAAGCCGTAGTTTCAATAAATCTATTCAAACCGAAATATGTCAGACATTGCTGATTTTTCTGCTTCTCAACTGTTATCGCTATATCACGATCGCCAGTTATCACCAGTTGCAGCAACCAAAGCTGCCCTAGAACGGATCAATACTTACAATAGCTCAGTTAACGCCTTTGCGATCGTAGATGAAAACACTGCTTTGGCTGAAGCCCAAGCCTCAGAAGTGCGTTGGTTAAATGGAAATCCCCGTGGCTTAGTGGATGGTATACCTTTTACCGTCAAGGATTTACTATTAACCAAAGGTTTACCAACGCGCCGAGGGAGTAAAGCGACAATCTCCCATCAACCTTGGGAAGAAAATGCACCTGCGGTGGCTCGTCTGCGGGAACAAGGAGCAGTTTTGTTAGGAAAAACCACAACCTCTGAATTTGGTTGGAAAGGTGTCACCGATAGTCCACTGACTGGTATCACCCGCAATCCTTGGAATACAGATTTGACTCCCGGAGGAAGTAGCGGTGGTGCTGCTGTTGCTGCTGCATTGGGCATGGGAACACTGCATCTCGCTACAGATGGTGGTGGATCATCAAGAACACCGGCTGCGTTAACAGGTGTGTTTGGTTTCAAACCGACTTTTGGACGTGTTTCTGGCTACCCATCAGCCCATACTGGATCATTGTTTCATGTTGGCGTTTTGGTTCGTACCGTCACTGATGCCGCACTCACATTAAATGTTGTCGCCCATTCTGATGTGCGTGATTGGTATGCTTTACCAAATGACAAACAAGACTATACTTCTGATTTAGACAAGGGTGTAGCCGGATTGAGAATTGCTTACAGTCACAACTTTGGCTATGCTGAGGTTGATGCAGAAGTAGCTGCTTTAGTTAAAGCCGCAGTTGATGTTTTTGCTAAACTCGGTGCGATTGTCGAAGAGGTCGATCCAGGTTTTGTAAATCCTCGCCCTATTTTTCAAACATTTTGGCAAGCTGGTGCAGCTAAGTTATTGCGTGGCTTTAGTCCAGAACAACAAGCTTTAATTGAAGAAGGTTTGCAAGCTATAGCCAAAGAAGGCGATCGCCTCACCTTAGTAGAATATCTCAGCGCCCAAGATGCTCGTGAAGCATTGGGACGTCACATGCAAATATTTCATCAAAACTATGACTTATTACTTACTCCCACCTTACCGATAGTTGCTTTTCCTGTTGGACAAAATCGGCCTCAATCATCTATTGATCATCAGCACCGAGATTGGACACCTTTTACATATCCTTTCAACCTTACACAACAACCTGCTGCATCTTTACCTTGTGGCTTCACCAAAAACGGTTTGCCTGTTGGTATACAAATTGTCGCTGCAAAATATAAAGATTTACTGGTATTGCAAGCAGCTAAAGCTTATGAAAGTGTTTTTCCTTTCATCATGCCGTTAAGAGCAAGTCATCTTGCAAAAGTCGGGGTAAAGGGGAAGGTGGGGCCCGTCTGGGGATAAGGGGTAGGGGAAAAGGGTAAAGAAACTCAAAATCCTTTCCCTTTAACATGCATCCTTTTCCCTAAGAGTGCAAAAATATATTTTTGCAAGAGACTCCATGAGCTGCGCTCACAAGGAACAATGAAAATGATCTTGGAACGATTTTGCGTTGTTTCAACCTCTATTTTCAAGGCAGGTCTAATGTATTGTCAATTTTTTCAGGCTTAATGTTCACTGCAAATGCTCAGGGCTTGATTTCTGCCGGGAGTATAGCAGCATATTCTTCAGGAGTAAGTGTTACATCCTTGACATTAATCTTTTTAGTGATGAATTTTTGCTTATAGAACAAGTCAGATATCTCTTGCTGTCCTGCTATAACCTTATCGGTAATCGGTCTAATGCCAAAACGCCGACGCTTGACTATTGTTTCTAAGGTTGGTAAATCAAGCTTGGTATCACGCCCGACAATTTCGGCAACTTCTCGCGTATTTGCTTTAGACCATTTGCCTAATTTGTGGACTTCTTCAAGGAGAATTTTTATTACTTCAGGGTTCTCTTTCACAAAGCTACGTGCAGCTATCCAATAACCTCCTTGGGTTGAAAGTCCTTTAGCATTACGAATAATCCGAACTTTTTCCGTTTTCTGAAATATAGCCAGGTGGGGGTCACCTAGCACAGCTGCATCAATGCTCTTACGCGATAATGCTGCGCGAGTTTCTGGTGCTATCAGATTGAGATGTTTGACATCTTTTAGCTCTAGTCCTCCTTCTTGTAAAGCTTTAACCACAAAGTATTGACTAGCAGTAGCTCTTTGGAAGGCAATTCCCTTACCTTTTAAATCAGCTATAGTTTTGATCGGGGAGTCTTCCCGTACTACGATCGCCGAACCTTCACCAGTACCTGGTATAGTATTAGCAAGAAGAACAAAAGGAATACCAGTGGCTTGGGCAAATATGGGTGGAGTTTCACCAACAGCACCGACATCCAAACTGCCCACATTGATTGCTTCTAAAAGCTGTGGCCCAGCTGTAAATTGCGCCCACTGCACTTGAATACCCAAGGGATTCAAGCGTTTCTCTAAAACTTGTCTACTTTTGGTGATATCCGCAGCAGTAAAATAGCCAATTCTTAACACTTTTGTCTTAATGCCACTAGGAGCTGCAACTGCTGCCTTCTCTCGTGTATCTGGTGCTTTACAACTTACTAAAGTTGTGGAGAGAGTAAATACTCCAGCTACTAATAAAATTAGAAAGTTGCGTTTTCTAGATATTGCTACCATGATGTATTACCAATTTTCTGGGGTTTAAAATACAGGCTTTAATTAAAAAACTGATTTTGGAATGATGTAAAAGTTGAAGACGGGAAATTTTTTATTTTGCGGTTAGACTCTGTTTACTAACTCTCTTATCTAAAAAATCTACTGTAAGTCAGTCGACTTACAGTAGATTGCGATTGCACGGACTTTACCACAAGCTAATTTAAAAATCAAGTAGCAAGGATGACGGTACTATTGATGCAAGTGGTAAAAAGAAAGAAACAATAGGTGTGATACTAGCGATCGCAGTTTACACCAGACTAGTTTGGAAGAAGCGATTAGCAGGGCGCGCGAGACCGAGATTTTCACGCAGCGTTGTACCCTCATACTCTTTGCGGAAAATCCCACGACGTTGGAGTTCTGGCACAACCTTGTCAACGAAATCGTTCAACCCTTCAGGAAGAAAAGGGAACATGATGTTGAAGCCATCAGAGCCTTCCTCAAACAGCCATTTTTCCATCTCATCGGCGATGGTTTGGGGTGTGCCCACAAAAGCCAACCCGCCGTAACTGCCAACGCGTTGAGCTAGTTGTCGAATAGTCAAGTTCTCACGTTGGGCTAAAGCTATTACTCTTTCTCGTGAAGAGTGACCAGCGTTAGTCAGTGGGATTTCTGGCAAGGGGCCATCGGGATCAAAACCCGAAACATCGTAGCCAAGGGCACTATTGAGGCTAGCGATCCCACTGTCATAATGTACTAGGCTGTCTAAATACACACGCTTGGCCTGTGCCTCAGCGAGGGTTTCCCCCACAACGACTAAAGCACCGGGAAGGATTTTTATGCTGTCTGGGTCACGTCCGATCGACTGCGCCCGTCCTTTGATGTCTGCAAATAAAGCTTTGCCGGCTTCCAAATTACCAGCAGGTGCAAACACAGCCTCGGCGGTTTCGGCAGCTAATTGCCGTCCGGCTTCGGATGCACCTGCCTGAACGATTACCGGCCAGCCTTGGACAGGTCTGGCAATGTTCAATGGCCCTCGCACCGAGAGATATTTTCCCTGATGATTCAGAACGTGAAGCTTTTCGGGGTCGAAATAAATCCCTGCTTCTACGTCCCGAATAAACGCATCGTCAGCAAAGGAATCCCAAAGACCCGTGACAACATCATAAAATTCTCTAGCCCGCCGATAGCGTTCATCATGCTCTATCTCTTCTTCTAATCCAAAGTTGAGCGCTGCGTCTGGATTGGCTGTGGTGACGATGTTCCAGCCAGCGCGACCGCCACTAATATGGTCGAGAGACGCGAAGCGACGAGCGATGTGGTAAGGCTGGTCGTATGTTGTGGAAGCAGTGGCTACCAGCCCAATATGTTCGGTGACACTGGCGAGGGCAGAAAGTAGGGTGAAAGGTTCAAAGGATGTGACAGTATGGCTGCGCTTCAGTGCGTTGATTGGCATATTCAGCACCGCTAAGTGGTCAGCCATGAAGAATGCGTCAAACTTGCCTTGCTCTAGTTTCTGGATGAATTGTTTTAATGCCGGGAAATTGAAATTAGCGTCAGGCAAAGCGCCAGGATAGCGCCAAGCGCCTGTATGTATGCTTACCGGGCGCATGAAAGCACCTAGTTTTAATTGCTTCGATTTGCTCATTAGTCCTCCGTATCAAGTTTAAAATTAACTTGAACCGTATTGAATTAATTGCACCAGATGTTTATTGCTTAATTTTGGATTTTAGATGTCTCTAAAATCCAAAATCTAAAATTATTACAGTTGCCGCACTAATGGCTGACCATCTTTGACTTCACCAATTAAAACTAAATCGACACAGTTAACAAAGATGCCATTTTCCAGAACGCCAGGAATGTTATTCAATGTCTTTTCTAGGCTGACTGGATCTTCAATAGAGTCAAATCTGACATCTAAGACAAAGTTCCCTTGGTCAGTGATTACTGGCCCAGCTTTTTTTACACCCATACGGAGTTCTGGTTTGCCACCGAGTTTTTTGATGGCATTGGTAACAGGAGTAATTGCCATTGGAATCACTTCCACAGGCACAGCGAAACTAGAACCTAAGCGGTCTACTAACTTGCCACTGTCTACTACGACGATGAACTGTTCTGCTAGGTAGTCTACGACTTTTTCGCGGGTATGTGCTGCACCACCGCCTTTAATCAAATTCTTCTGCGGATCGACTTCATCTGCGCCATCAATGGCAATATCAATGTGGTCAATAGCATCTAAGGTGGCGAGAGGGACACCATACTGCTTCGCCAGCACTTCTGACTGAAAGGAGGTAGGTATACCAATGATATCTTTGAGTTCACCAGACTTGAGGCGATCGCCCAAAAACTGAATCGTATATGCTGTAGTTGACCCCGTACCCAACCCGACAATGGAACCCGACTTTACTAGGGCGGCGGCGGCTTTGCCAACTTCTTGCTTCATCAACTTTACGGGATCTGCTGCTGTCATTCCCAAAACTCCTGAAAAACTGACTATAGTCCATAGTAGTGGGCGGATAACGCCAAAACATCAAAGGTAAAAAACAAGTTTTTGCTGATTTCTACTCTCTTGATGATGGAAACCAGCTAACGCACTACCTAGCGGGAGCAACATTGCCTAGCCCAAATCCGTCATTAATTAACTGAGATTAAATTTTGCGTTAACCTCAATAACGTAGTTTTTTTAATTCACGTTAGTAGTTAAAAGTGCTTATCATGATGCGTCAGCTTTCAATTACTCTCTCTTTAATGGCACTCCTGCATAGCTTGCCAGCAATTGCTCAAGTACCAGAATCTACTTCTGAAATACCAGCTGATTCCATTCAACAGGTAACTGCTGTCAAATGGATGACAAACTTTCCCGATGGTAAATTTTATCCAGAAAGGTTATTGAGTCGGGCAGAATTAGCTTCGATTATGGTAAAAGCATTTCGCCTAGATAAAAGAGAAGCTGTTACCAAAGAAAATTTAACTATTCCAGATGTTCCTCGTTCTTATTGGGCATTTAATGATATACAGACAGTTCTAAAAACTGACATTATGAAAGGCTATCGAGGCAATGAATTCTTCCCTAATCAAAAGGTAACAAGGGCAGAAGCGCTGGCTATTTTCGCTCAGGCTTATGGTGTATTTCAATTTCCTGATGCCGCTGTGAATGAGATTCTGGCTTCACATCCAGATGAAAAGTCTATCCCAACTTGGGCTAGAAAAGCGATCGCTACAGTGGCTACTGAGGGATTTCTAAATACAGATCCTCAAGGCAATATTTCTCCATTAAAACCCGTAACCCGTGGGGATATGGCTTATGTATTGAGTAAATATTTGCAACGACAACAGCAACAACCCGAAACACCAGAAGTTCCGATAATTCCAAATAGCCCACAATCTCCTTAGCTAGACTTTATCAAGCCAACGTACTCAAAATCAGTTTTGGCCAGGATTCCTATACTTGTCTCGAAGTTGACGAAGATATACGGAATTAGACTGTGTTGGTTGCTGCAACACATTATTCCCATAATTAGTTTGTGGTAGTTGGGTCGGTTGCTGCAAGCCATAATTCCCATAATTAGTTTGTGGTAGCTGGGTCGGTTGCTGCAAGCCATAATTCCCATAATTAGTTTGTGGTAGTTGGGTCGGTTGCTGCAAGCCATAATTCCCATAATTAGTTTGTGGCAGTTGGGTCGGTTGCTGCAAGCCATAATTCCCATACCCTACAGGGTTTGTGGGTGTGACAACACTTTGACTTGGACTCTGGCTAGAGTAAGGTACAGTATTACTTGGTGCTGCATTAGGCACTACTTGACCGTTATTTAAATTAGTGTAGGTATTGTAGGGATTTTGCGGTAAGTTCGTACCCGTAGTTAACCCATTATTAGGAACTACTTGACCGTTATTTAAATTAGTGTAGGGATTTTGTGTTAAGTTCCTACCCGTTGACGTGTTGCCTGTCCCAGCAGTTACTCCAGTGTTTGGTAGAGAATTCTGACTGGTTAAGCTATTGATGGGTGGCATTAAGGTTGTTCCTGGAGTGGAGACTTGCCCTAAAGCATTTGTCTGAGTTGCAGTGTTACTACTGAAGCTAGACAATTTCTGGTTTGTCGATTGATTAAGCGCTGCTTGCAAAGGGTTGATAGAGAGAGAATTTTGATTCTTATTAGTTTGATTAGTGAATCCAACACCCAGGCTAGAAGATGTTTGGTCTGCCCCTGTTGGTTCAGACACCGTATTAAAGGTTTTAAGACCTAGAAACGGGTTACTACTATCAACTGTTCCAGTACGCAATAAATTGTCTGCTTGTTGGACAAAGGGATTTTTCGCGGTTGGGGAGGTGTCGCCGTTAACACCTAAACCAGGATTTAATTTGGTATTATTAGCAGACTTTTGTTTGTTAATTACATCATCTAATGAGCCTTTGGTCTTTTTTGCGTCAGTCTTTTCTTCAGGCGCATTTGCGTTTAATGAGAGAGTTGCTTGCTCAAAGTCATTAAATAAAACCGGTAGGTTATCAATATCTGCTGCAATAGCTTTGTTTTCTTCAGACAGGGAGGAATCAGCAGACTTTTGTAAAACGACTGGTTTTTTTTGCTTATAAACGAAAATATCTGGGTTTGACCAGTATTCCCAGGTTGCTAGCCCAACTACAGATAAAAAAATCGCAGTTCCCCAAAAACCAGGTCGCCCTAGATTCCATAACCTGGCTTTGAGATAGCGTAAGTAGGCGGGAGGATAATGACGATGTGGCATGGGATTTGGTTGGTAAGTGAGATTTACTATAAATTGGTAGAATTTGACAGAAGAGGCATTACTGTTTGATGCTTTTATTGCCTGGGAAGGAAACGTCTCAACTAAAGTTCGATTGTGATTTCATCGTAACTTCTCAAGAAATTATTAGTCATTAGTAAGTCAAAAATTAACTAATGACTATTTTAAACTAAACGGTTTAGTCTAAAAAGTAATTTATTTTGAGTATTTTAGCTGCGATCGCGCCAGTTTCCATTTTTGTTATCTTGATTTTCTACAGGACTAGCCGACAGATTAGCAGAGGTGGCATCTCTGCGGTGGCTGGTCGAAGCTCCAAGCTTCGTCCGATGCTGTCTTTTTTCCTACACCCTATACCCCACATCCCACACCCAACTTCATGACCGCTAATGACTAAAGCGATCGCCAAGTCTATTTTTTATACCTGATAAAACTTGATTTATCAGGTATAACTGTACAGACGGGCGATGACGCTCTTTGAACTCCTTCTTTGAATTATGATATACAAACTCCCTCAACAAAGGCTGTTGAGATGGATTGCATTGTTCTTAATTGGAACATTTTTGCAATTTTTGTTTTACATCCCGACACCAGTCTTATCTCAAAATTCCAATAGCTGTAGCAATATTACAACCCCGCTTACATCTGAAGAACAAACTTATGCTCGTGCATCTTGGCAGTATTTTGTCAAAAATTATCAGCCAGCAACGGGATTTACCAATTCTACTGGGGGTTATCCTTCAGGTACACTCTGGGATATGGGTAACTACCTGATGGCATTGAATGCTGCACGATGGTTGAATCTTACCGATCAAGCAGACTTTGATTCCCGCCTCAATAAGTTTTTGACGACTCTTAGCAGTCTGAAGTTATTTGAAGATGCCTTGCCCAATAAAGTCTATAATGCAGCCACAGGACAGATGGTTGATTATGGCAACAATCCACTAGAGCGAGGTATTGGTTGGTCTGCTTTGGATGTTGGGCGAATACTGGCTGCGTTTGATGTCATCCGTACCTGTCATCCTCAATATAATGACTGGCTCAAAGGAATTGTAGCGAAGTGGCAGGTGGCGCGATCGCTCAAAGATGGACAACTTTTTGGCGCTACTGTTCTCTCTGACAACAAAACCTTACTAGTGCAAGAAGGACGACTCGGTTACGAAGAATACGGCGCTAGAGGTTATCAACTTTGGGGTTTCTCAGCACCCAAAGCTATTGCTTTAGAACCGTTTAAGTTAGTTGAAATTAACGGTGTGCAAATCCCTGTTGATAGCCGTGACTTTCAAAACACCAACGCTAATAATTACGTTGTGAGTGAGTCGTATATCCTTGATGGGATTGAATTTGGCTTGCAAGGTGAATTAGCTGAATTTGCTGCCAGGGTTTTAGATGTACAAAAACGGCGTTTTGATACCACAGGTCAATTAACTGCGGTAACAGAAGATAATATCGACCAAGCACCTTATTTTCTCTACAACACCGTTTACGCCAACGGTACAAACTGGGCAACTATTACCGATGCCAATCAACCTTATCCACAGTTTCGCAGCCTCAGTACAAAAGCTGCTTTTGGCTGGCGCTATCTGTTTCCAGAGAATGCTTATGCGCAAAAAGTTTTTGATGCAGTCAAGGATCTTCGCAGTCCTGAAGATAGCGGTTACTATGCTGGGATCTATGAAGAATCAAAACAACCCAACAAAGCTTTGACAGGTAATACTAATGGGTTAATTTTGGAGATTTTATACTACAAAGCTAAGGGAAATCACCCGTTAATTGCTTCCACTTCTGCGAGTGTGTCTAGTAGCAAGCCTAGTGAAAATGCTTCTTCAGCAACACCCTCAAATCAACCTAATACTACAGGCAATCCGAGTGAAAATGCCTCTGGTGCAACACCTGCAAATCAACCGAATTCTACTGTTACGACTCCAACTGCAACCCCTGCGGATACTTCTAAACCTACAGAAGTAGCTGTTGCACCTATTCCACCAGTGGATAGTCCCCAGCCATCATCTAAACTGAAACTAGATCGATCGCTAACGCCTATTGAACGGCGCTATGCAGATGCGGCTTGGCGATACTTTCAAGCGAATTATCACGCCAAGAGTGGGCTGATAGACGATCGCAGTGATTTTAAAGGTGCAACCCTCTGGGGATTGGGAGATTATCTCGCAGCACTCCATGCGGCGCGATCGCTCGATACAATTACTCCCAAAGAATTTGACCAGCGCACCCGGCATCTCTTAGCAGCCTTGACAAAGTTACCGTTATTTGCTGGAGAATTGCCGAGTCGGAGTTATGATACCAGAACTCTCCAACCAGTCGATTATGGTGGTAATCCAGTTCCCGAAGGAAATGGTTGGTCAGCTTTAGATTTGGGTAGAATGCTGGCAGCGCTTTACAACTTAAAAAGCTGTCATCCAGAATACACGGCTGCTGTAGATAAAATTGTCCTGGATTGGTCATACTTGCGTGTGGTGCGCGAAGGTATTCTTTCTAGTGCCAACGTTACCAAAGAGCAAGATGGGCGATATCTCACCCGCGTTAACCCCGAAACCCGCTTGGGTTATGAGGAATATGCCGCTCGTGCTTTTCAATTATGGGGGTTTAATCTTGATCGTTCTGCTGTTGGGGGTGAATATCGAACTGCCTCAGTGGAGGGATTGAAAGTTCCAATTCAACGCCATCGCACAGATACTAATTCCAAAAACCAATACACAGTTAGCAATCCTTTTGTACTCTATGGATTGGAGTTTGGATTAGATCCAAAAATGCGATCGCTCTTTGAACCAATTTTCCAAGCACAAGCTGAACGTTACCGTCGCATCGGCACCCTCACAGCCTCAGCCACCACCTTAATTGATCGTAAACCTTACACTGTCCACAGTACAATTACTGGACAAGGGGAGTCTTGGGTAGCTTTAGGAGATGATGGTCAACCAGTACCAAAGGGGCGATTGGTAAGTACAGCAGTAGCTTTTGCCTATAATGCCCTGCTTCCAGACAATAAGTATAGTCAACAGTTACAGGAAGGAACGACTGACTTATATAATCCACTAATTGGATTTTATGAGGGCTTCTATGAAACCACTGGCAAAACAGCAGTTGGTTTCACCAGCAGCACCAACAGTATGATTTTGCAATCCTTGCTATACAATGTGACAAATCGACAACCCTTAATTCGTCCGATTACCACTATGAAATCTCTTTGGTGGCAGACAGTTACCAAGGGAAATTCTGGGCGAGGTCTACCAAACAGCGCCACACAACAAACCAAGTTAACTTCTGATAGTTCTGGAAGTTACTGGGTTTCAAGTGGTCAAAATACTCACCTAGTAACTGGCACAAAATAACATAACCGGAACCCTGATTTTCAGATAGGGGCAATTCATAAAACATTGGTGTCAACTTAAGCTCAAACGCTTATCTCACAAGCGTTTTACCCCCTTATAAAGGCTACGGTGTACACACAAGTCGAATTACCCCCCTCAATCCCCCCGATGTATTGGGGGGAAGCCGAAAATCGAGTTCCCTCCCCAATACATACGGGGAGGGTTAGGGTAGGGTAACGCAGATCGTGATGGGAAGCCAGAGAACTGAATATCACGTTTTGACAAGGGTTTTACGTTAAGTTGACACCAATGTTCATAAAATTGCCCATACAGTGTGTAGTTTTGCATAAGTCCTAGTAATACCAAAATCCTTGTAGAGACATAGCACTGCTACGTCTTTACATCCAGATTCATAACTCAAATCAGCAACACCAATTTTGGTTTGGTTGAGCAAAAGTTGTTAATCGCAAATTTAACTAGGGAATACTTATTTTGATGAGGATGCAGATACATTAACTATTGGTACAAAGATGACTTCAGTTTCTCTAACAAACTTTCCTGGTAACAGCCGCTCATTACTCAAAAAAAGAACGCTGTTATTTCGTTATTTAGCAGAAATCAATTTAATTTTTGGTATTTGGTATTTGCAATGGCGCATCACCCATTCGATCAATTTTGATGCCCTCTGGATTTCTATTCCTTTGCTGATAGCAGAGATTTACAGCTATTTCGGTGGCGTAATGTTTGTAATTGGGTTATGGCGACCTTTAGTTAGACAAGTTAAATCTCTCGACCAGATGACCCCACCCATACCCAGAGCCGACTGGCCAACAGTGGATGTGTTTATAACCTGCTATAATGAGCCGCCGGAAATTGTCGAAGAAACTGCCAAAGCTGCTCTGGCAATGGATTATCCGCCAATCAAGTTACGCGTTTATGTGCTAGATGATGGGAACTCGGCTGATATGCGAGCGATGACAGAGAGATTGTGTATTGAAGATTTGCAGTCAGCACAATTACAGCTAGAAGCGGAACGGATTGATGCAGAACATTCTGGTTTGTTGGAACGCTTGAAGCAGCTGGAAAATCTGACATCTAATACTCAAGCTGCCGAACAATGGCTGCAAACATCAGAATCAGTGGTGAACCAGCCTGCGGCTGGATTTGTACAAAGTTTGCGATCGCTGATTCTTTGGCTACCTCCGACTCATCAAAATATTCGCGATCGCTTAATTACCGAAGGGAAAGCCTTAGAAGAAGCGATTCGTAAAAAAGAACTAGAACTAGTTGAACTCGCTCGTTTTCGCTACATTGCTCGTCCCAAAACGCCTGGCGTCGCACATCATGCGAAAGCAGGCAATATCAATTACGCAATTTTTTCTGGAGAAACGGCAGGAAATTTTATTGTTACTCTAGATGCTGACCACATTCCCAAGCGAAATTTTATCAAGCGAGTTCTGCCTTATTTCTATACCTATAATCTTTCAACAGGAAAATACGACCAGAATCAAATTGCTTTTGTACAGACCCGCCAGGATTTTTACAATATTCCTCCAGGCGATCCTTTTGGACATCGAGCAAATTTATTTTACGGGCCACTTCAACAAGGTAAAGATGGCATGAACGCTGCGTTTTATACTGGCACAAATGCGATCCTCAGACGTGAAGCATTAGTTAGTGTAGGACTGCAAAATTTTGCTGATGAATTTGCCAAAGATAAAAAACGTTTAGATGAATTTGATTTAGTTGGTGGGGTATCCAGTAATAGCATTACGGAAGATATGAATACAGCCATGCGTCTGCATAGTGCTGGCTGGAAATCTATTTATCACAATGAACTTTTGGCAGAAGGTTTAGCCCCAGACGATCTCAGTTCTACTCTTAAGCAGCGGCTACGCTGGGCACAAGGGACTATTCAAGTGCTAGTGAGGGAAAATCCATTGACAAAATCAGGGCTAACCTTTTGGCAAAGGTTGCAGTATTTTAAGACAATGTATAGTTATTTTTCTGGTTTTGCAACTCTGGTTTTTATTTCTTGTCCAATTATCTATTTTTTTACGGATATTGTTCCAGTTAGAAGCTACGGCCCTGACTTTGCTGTACACTTTTTCCCAGCTTTTATTATTAACCGTCTAACTTTCCTTGCAGCTACTTGGGGCATTCCAGCTAGAGAAGTTTGGCGCTCCGAACAATATGCGATCGCTTTATTTCCTTTATTAATCCAAGCTGTATGGAGTGTGTTTACAGGACAAAAACTCAATTTTCAAGTCACACCTAAACAACGACAATCTGGGATTTATCTCCGGCTTGTTTGGCCACAGTTGCTTGTTTTTATCCTTACCATCTTGGGGATGTTATGGAGCCTTTATCAATTCGCAATTGGTCATTTAAATAATCCTGAAGTTCACCTGCTTAATGGTGCATGGGCTATCTATAATTTATTACTTTTGTGGGCTATTATCGGTGCATCTGTTTGGCAGCCTCCAAAAGAGGTTTAAGAGGTAAATAGGAGGAGTGAGCAGAGGCAACAAGGAGAATAACTACTAACTTATAAATCCAGTCTAGAAAGAAAACAGCTATGAACACTTATTCAGACTCAAAAAACTTTGGTCAGCGAACTGTCTTAACAATTTATGCTCATGCTGATGATGAAGTTCTACCTGCTGCTGGTACTCTCAGTCTGATGTCCAAGGCTGGATGGAATGTTCGTTGCTTAATTTTGACTGATGGCGGTCTTTCGAGTTCGCCTGTTAAGGGTACACGTCATCAAGAAGCAGATGCGGCTGGTAAAATCATCGGTGCAACTTACGAGTTTCATGCTCTTGAGGAGTGTAATTTCTCAACACAAGCAGTGATTAAAGTTACTGAAGAAGCTCTTGGGCGTTGGCAACCGGATCTGATTATTACTCACGCACCACAACCTGAAAAATATGGACATAGAGATCATGAAGTGTGTGCGATCGCAGTTTCTAATGTTGCTACCCGCAAAAATATACCCTTGTGGTATTCAGCACCACCTGTTTTTTTGCGGGGTTTTGAACCCAACTTTTTTGTGGATATTACGTCTGTAATTGAAGAAAAAGTTGCAGCTATAGGTTGTTATGAATCGGAGTTAAATAAAGCATTTATGCAACTTGATGCCATACTTGTTCTGTCTCGCTTTTGGGCACGAGAGTTAGGTCAAAAAGATGGTTATTTTGAAGCTTTTGAAATTTCTCGGCAGTGGGTTGATGCAAGCTTTTTTACGGCGATCGCAAATAATACTAATCAGCAAATAGTAAAACAAAGCTAATTGCAGACTTTATCTATTGCGGTTTGCATTAAGTCAATGCCAAAATATAACCACATAGTTTTCAAGCCAAATAATCGGAAAATAAAACCATGCATTTGAATGTAAAAGTACTAGAATTATCTGGAATTTTAGATGGCATTAGAGGTAATCAGCTACGTCGTGAAGTTAGCGATATTCTGGCAGATGGAGCCGATATTTTGTTGCTCGATATGAAAGAAGTAAAGTTTATTGATAGCTCTGGCTTAGGTGCTTTAGTATCAGCAATGCAAATGGCACGAACTTCTAATGCTAAACTCTTTGTTTGTTCTATAAGCGATCAAGTCAGGATGTTATTTGAACTGACTAAAATGGATAGAATTTTTCAAAGCTTTGCCGATCAAGATGAATTTAATCGTCAAGTATTGGCAATACAATAAGCTATTAAACAATCCAAAATTAAAGATGCATTTTTGACTCTTCTAACCAAAGTTAACTTTGACTAAAGATAAGTCATCATCAAGATTATCTTGAGTATTTAAGGTAAGAATCTTCGCTAATAGTTGATTGAGGTTACAGGTATTCTGATTATATTTGGTTAGTAAGTCAATGAAAGCATCAATCCCCCAAATTTTACCATTTGACTGATTAATTTCATAAGCACCATCACTAAAGATGTATAAAGTGCTGTTTTCTTCGACCTCAAAAACAGCATCCTCAAATTGAACTTCAGGCAAAAAGCCAATTGGTAAATCTAAAGAATTTAGCTGTTTAATTTCGATGCTGTTTATGGAGGTATTAGATAATAGTAAAGCGGGTGGATGTCCCGCGTTGGCATAAATGAGTTGACGTTTAAGGCGGTGATAAACTCCATACCAGATTGTAAAGTATTTATCACCGTGCTTACTCATTTGAAAGGCATGATTGAGTGCTATTAGGACTTCACTTGGTTGACAAAAATTAGTGTTTGGTAGAGATTGCGATCGCAAAACATTTTGTACGGATACCGATAGGAGGGCTGAACCCACCCCATGACCAGATACATCTAACAAATAAATTGCCAAATGATCCTCGTCAATCCAATAATGGTCGAAGCAATCACCCCCTAGCTGCGCTGAGGGAATAAACAGATTTTCTGTAGTTACTGCTCCTACAAGCGGTGAGGGTAAAAGCGATCGCACATAATCAGCAGCCTCAGCTAATTCTGCTTCCAAAATTTGCTTTTGAGTTTGCAAATCCTGATTTAGTGTCTCCAAAGCTTGCTTTTGACTTTGTAAATCCTGATTTAGCTGGTGTAACCTTAGCCCTGCTCTTACTCGTGCTTTCAATTCATTCATCTCTATTGGTTTGGAGATAAACTCATCCGCTCCAGCATCAAGTCCCTTAACTCTATCTTCCTCCTCTCCTCGAGCTGCTCCCCTAGCCGTCAATAAAATAAAAAAAGTAGTTGCTAATTCTGGATCTGTTTTAATTCGGCGACACACTTCTAGCCCATCTACCTGGGACATCATCCAGTCACAGATAATCAAAGCCGGATGTAGTAGTTGTGCTTGTCTAATTCCTTCTTCGCCATTGCTTGCTACAGTAGTCTCATAACCCTGCTTTTGGAGTGTACTTTTTAGTACAGCTCGTACTGTTGGGTCATCATCAATAACCAGAATTTTAAACATAAATACAATTTATTAAGTAAAATGTTCGGTAAATAGTTGCTTTAATTTAAGTTATATGCAATTTAGTTTTTAATGTATAGTAAAAATACTCAAATTAAATAAAGAATTAACGAATATGATAATTTAAAAATATTTTCTTATTTAAAAAGTGAATCATAAAATTTATCTCAAAGTCAATACAGACCTGACAGCTTCACCTCAAGTTTTGTCTTGGTTCGAGCAGATGAATCAACCACCTATTCCCCATCAAGAAATTTGGTGGCAGTGTCAAACACTTTTGATAGAAGGCTTTACTAACATTGTTGAACACGCCCACAAAAATTTGCCTATTGAAACTCCTATTGAGATAGAAGCTGTGCGGTTAGATGAATATATAGAAATTCGCATCTGGTCTCAAGGACAGCCTTTTGACTTAGAGCATAAATTACGGCAAACATCTGAATTTGAGAATAACGATCGAGAACGCGGACGTGGTTTAAAAATCATGTCCACCATTGCTGACAAGTTAAGTTATGAGGCGACAGCAGATAATCGTTACTGTTTATTTATGATTAAATATTATTAATTATTTCAATGATAAAAGTGGGAAATTAAGAGTTAGGAGTTTGCATTAAAAACTCTTGGATGCGTTTAACAAAGTCTTCTAACTCCAAGATTAAGTTACTAGTACCTCGACGCTCTTGGTTGTAAGCTAATTGTTCCAGTTTTTCTGCTACCAGATGCATGGTTGTAATTCCCATATTGGCACTAGAACCTTTAATCTGATGACCTTGGAGTACTATTTGCTCAAAGTCATGATCTGCGATCGCTATTTTAATTAACTCTAGACGAGGTTGAATATCCTCAACAAATATTTGCAGTAGTTCCAATTCAAATTCTGGGTTATTTTCTGAGAGTTGGTGCAAGCGTTCCCAATCAATTGGGAGGTTAACTGAACCTACATCTGTTGTACAAACTGTTTGCTCTGTGGCAGGTGTTTCTTTTGCTTCTAATATCACATTTCCCCAACGCTCTAGCGTCGCCGCCAAATTTTCTTTGATTACTGGCTTGCTCAAATAGTCATCCATTCCAGCATCTAGACACATTTGTTGGTCTTCTCTCATCGCATTAGCTGTCATTGCAATTACCACCGGACGATAACCACTGGCAAAGTAGTTTTCTTGCCAACGATGAATTTCTTTTGTGGTTTCTAAACCATCGAGAACTGGCATTTGGCAATCCATCAGAATTAAATCGTAGGGAATTTTTTCTAATAGCTGCAAAACTTCTTGCCCATTCCCAGCAACATCAGCACTATAACCCAGGCTTTTGAGTTGCTTCAAAGCGACTTTCTGATTCACCAAATTATCTTCGGCTAAGAGAATTCTTAATTTGTGGGAGTTAGGAAGTGGAAGCTGCGAACTAGAATAATAGTTGCGGTTGTTTTCAGAATTTTTCAGTTTTAAATCCTGACTTCTAACTTCTAACTCCTGAATTTTGACTTCAGACTCCTCTTCCATCTGTGTTCCTAAAATAGTCATGATGGTATCGAGGAGCCGCGATGGCTTAACAGGTTTGACTAAATAAGCTGCAAATCCTATTTTTAGCGATCGCTGGATTTCATCGCGTTGATCGGTAGAGGTAAGCATAATCAAAGGTAGCCCCGCGATTGCTGAATTTGCTTTAATTTGTTCTCCTAAAGTCATGCCATCTACTTCTGGCATGTGCATATCAATTACAGCTATGTCATAGAAATTTTTTTGCTTGGCAGCCTCCTGAATAGCTTTGAGAGCAGTAGTAGCCGAAGCAGCCTGATCCACCAGCATCCCCCAACGGGTAGCTTGATGGTAGATAATTTTGCGATTTGTAGCATTATCATCCACCACTAACAAGCGCCGATTGAGCAAAAGTTCGCGTTCGCCTTCTAAGGAAATAGAGTCAATTTGTTTGGCGAGAGTTACTTCAAACCAAAACTTAGATCCTTTTCCCAACCGACTTTCTACACCCATTTCTCCTCCCATCAAGCTTACCAGTTGCTTGCAGATGGCTAATCCCAAACCTGTCCCCCCATATTTACGGGTGGTGGAAGCATCTACTTGGGTAAATGGCTTAAAGAGTTTGGATTGATCTTCTGGGGTAATGCCAAGACCGGTATCTACGATCGCAAAATAGATGGTGGCTGTAG
The DNA here is from genome assembly GCF_034530835.1 of Nostoc sp. DedQUE12b. Classification (NCBI taxonomy): domain Bacteria; kingdom Bacillati; phylum Cyanobacteriota; class Cyanophyceae; order Nostocales; family Nostocaceae; genus Nostoc; species Nostoc sp. DedQUE12b. Next base: position 26,799 of record NZ_JAVRCI010000017.1, read on the forward strand.
TCAGAGAAAGCGATCGCAATTCTGCTCGTAATACTACCTCTCCCTTGCTGGTGAACTTGATCGCATTGCTAATCAGGTTCATAAGAATTTGTCGCAGACGGCCAGCATCGCCTTGGAGCTGGGTAGGGACGTTGCTATAGATTAATCCTGCAATTTCTAATCCCTTATGATGAGCTGAGGGAGCCAATAATTCCAACACCTCTTCTACACAGGTAGATAAGTTAAAGTCTAAAGTTTCTAGTGCCATTTCCCCAGCCTCTAGTTTGGACAGATCCAAAATTTCGTTGATCAGGCTTAACAGAGCATCGCCACTAATGCGAATTGTCTCCATAAAATCCCGTTGCTCGGAATTTAGAGGAGTTTCTAACATTAAGCCTGTCATGCCCAATACAGCATTCATTGGAGTCCGAATTTCATGGCTCATGTTGGCCAAAAAGGCACTTTTGGTTTGAGAAGCTAATTCAGCTTGGTGACGAGCAATTTCGAGTTCTCGTCGTTGTTGAGTTTCTGCATCTAACATTTGGGCTTGGGCTAAGGCAATACCTACTTGGTCAGCTATTTGCCGTAAAAGATGAGTTTCAAAGCTAGACCATTGGCGAGAGCCGCCGCACTGATGGACAATCAGTAAACCGCAGAGTTCTTCTTTGACGAGAATGGGTATGACTAAATTACACTGGACTCCAAATTGTTGCAGTAATTCGAGATGGTTTTTTTGGACTTCAGCTATATCCAAGTCTGCAAGCCCCAGATTCGGTTTTTGACGGTACTGTTGTAGATAGTACTGCTGGATATATTCGGCTTGAAAGTAAGCATTGACTAGCTCTTTCTCTTTAATTGCTAGCCAGCCAGAAATTACTGCCTCAACCACGGTAGCTCCAGAGCCATCTGCCTTTGGCTGATAAATCAAAACTCGGTCACTATGGAGAATTTTTTGAACCTCGGTGACAGTGATTTGGAGAATTTCTTTGATTTGCAAAGACTGACGAATTTTGAGGGTGATTTCAGTAAATAGTTGCGATCGCAAGTTTTGGCGTTGGAGTTGTTCTTCTGCCTGCTTGCGCTCAATAAACTGCCCTACTTGCTCACCAATCAAATTCATGACTTTTGCCAAATCTGGGTCAGCTTGCTGGATTTCATGACTAAAGCAGGTAATGACACCGATGATTTTTTTACCACTACAGATCGGAAAACCAAAAGCTCCGTGCAGTTCTGCTTCGGCAGCGATTTGAGAGCGAGTGAAACTCCGATCTTTAACGACATCAGCGATCCAAACAGGTTCAAGACTAGCCCAGACACGGCCAGGCAGCCCTATTCCTAGTGCAAATGTGGTCTGCCGACTGAGGATGTCAAATTCTTGCATCTCAAAGGAGATTTTGTACCATGTATTTAGCAAGGACAGTAGATTTGCTCGTTGATCTAGCATCCAAAATTCACTAAAATCCCATCCCAAACTTTCGCAGATTCCTTGCAATATTTGGGGCATGGCTTCATTGATTGTGGTTGACTCTGCTAAAATCCGGGTTGTAACATACTCTGCTTTTAGATGCTGTTCAGTTCGTTGACGTAAGCGAAGTTCTTCGTAGACATCGCTGATGTCAATACCTGTGGCAACGATGTATTCAACGTTGCCCTCATAGTCTTGCAAGGTAGTGTTAGTCCAGGCAATCAGCCGCCGACTGCCATCCTTAGTTACCCAATAGTTTTCGTATTCTTTGGGCGCTTCACCAGATCGCAACTGCTCAAAAACTGCTTTAACTGGCTCGATTTCTTCAGGAAGTAGAAACAGATTCCAGAAATGCCTTCCTTTCACCTCATCAAATGAATAACCAGTAATTTGTTCACAAGCTTGATTGAAGCGAACAATTTGCCCTTTATGGTCAAGAACTATTACCAAAGCGCTGGTTGTATCAAGGACTGCTGAGATAAAGTTGCGTTCTTGATTCAGTGTTTCCTCTGTTAATTTACGTTCCTTTCCCTCACGATAAATAAAGTAGTAGACCATAGCCAGAATCAGAAAACTTAGGCAAATAGCGATCGCAATTGTCAAAATCGCGTTTTTAGCACTGGTTTTTGCAGCTTGTGACTGCTGTTGAAGCAACCTTTTATCCTCATTCTTTATCTCATTGATGATCTTGCGGATATCATCCATGAGATGTTTTCCTTGATTTGTCTGGATTACCTGCAACGCCGCCTCGAATCCCTGGTTTTGACGCAGGTATATAGTTTGCTTAAGTATGGCAAGTTTTGCAGCTATCAGCGGTTCAAGGGTTGCGAGCTGCTTTTGTTGATTAGGTTGATCTGCGATTAAATTCTTCAGTTTTATAATTTTTTGATCGATGTTTTCAACTACTGCTTGATAAGGTTCTAGATAACTTTCTTGTCCAGTGAGGATGTAACCGCGTTGTCCAGTCTCAGCATCTTTCATCTCGGACAGTAATTCTTCTAGTTGATTGATTTTCTCTTGGGTTCTTTGTACCTGATTATTTGTATCAATCAATATGCGTGTATTTTGATAAGAAATAACGCCAATCAAAACTAAAATTGCCGATGCTAACCCAAACCCTCCGGCTATTCTTTGAAAAAATTGTTTGCGCGTTTTCTGTGCCTGTTTACGTGTATCATTTGCCAATACCAAACTTGCCAAACTGCGCCGCATTTCTAGTTGCTTGATTACGTGGCGACCGAGAATCCGTAATGCTTCAACTTGTTCTGGAGAGAGGTTTCTTGGTACACGGTCAATTACACAAAGTGTTCCTAGTGCATATCCTTCAGGGTTAGTCAGCGGTACACCAGCATAAAACCGAATATTTGGGTCAGAAGTGACTAACGGGTTTGTCGCAAACCTTTCGTCAACTGTTGCATTAGGTACAACAAAAACTTCAGGTTGCAGAATAGCATGGGCGCAGAATGCCAAATCGCGGGGTGTTTGTAGGGCATCCAGACCAACTTTTGACTTGAACCACTGACGATTAGTATCAATTAAGCTGATTAAGGCAATGGGAGTTCCACAAATATATGAGGCTAAACGGGTAAGATCATCAAATGCTGCTTCCGGACGAGTATCGAGTATTTTATACTCCAAAAGAGATTCGATTCGCTGTGTTTCGTTATTAGGTAATGGTGCTTTCATTCTTCAGGGTTATACCATTTTGGATTTAAAAAAAGAATTTAAAATTCAGAATTCAGGAGTCAGAATTCAGAAGACAATTGATACAGCGGTTCTCAGTTGAGTGAGGTACAAGAACCCCACCCCCAACCCCCTCCCCGCAAGCGAGGAGGGGAATATGATGTACCTCATGTGATTAGTAAACGCTATAGTCAAAGTTTATAATTTGAAGAAAATAAAAAAATCAAAAATATATAGCAGGCTTGATTGTAGATTCATTTTGAATTCTGCATCCTGCCCCCTGCCTCCTAAAATTTGACCCGCAACTGTCCTGTGAAGGAATTACCACCGTAGGCGCTTCCCCCGGTTTCTTGATTGCGGACATTACTAAAGCTATAGCCCAAGTCTGCTTCTATACTGGGCGAGAGTTTTACAGTACAGCGCGTTTGATAGGTATTGGCGTTGTCAAATTCTCCTTTAAGCCGCTGCCGGCCTAAATTGGCAGCGAGGCGACAGCGTAAGAAATTAGCAATATTTCCCTCCCAAGCTACCTCACCGTTATAAACTAGAAAATCTGGTGGAGAAAAATAGCCGCTTGTGCGTTCTAAATCGCGATCGTAACTCCAAGTGAATAAGTTAGCTGCCAAAGAAAATTGTCCGAACTTGCGCTCTAACCTACTAAAAGACTGCACCTCGGAATTACCATCGTTGTAACTACCCAAACGCAATGATGAAAATAAGCTGGTGTCACGATCAATCTGCCAGTATAAATCAGGCCCAAATCGCCAAGCAGTAATTTGATTGTCTAAAGTTCGAGCATTGGATTTATAAGGCCCTTGTTCTAAATTACCTGATATTATTACTGCCGATAGCAATCGACCTGATGACGAAACTCGTGGCGGCGAAATGGGAGCATCCACCTTAACATTGAGATTGATAGCTGTGGGTAGACGATTGAACACATCGACTCCGGCTGCTGTTTGTAGAGTCACTTGTCCAATTTTTCCTTGCCATCCAACTTGCAAGGGAAAATTGGTAATTGATTCAACACCGCGTTGCTCAAAGAAGTTAAAACCTGTCTTGAAAAATATTTTATTGCCATTTCTCAATCGAAACTGAACTGTTGGCTCAAGGAAAAAATTAGTTTGACCAAAGTTGTCTGTGTCATAGCGATAGTCCGTATGAATACTTTCCAGAACTGCATCCGGCGTTTTTGCTTCGGTGGGTGTTTTTGGTGGGTTAGAATTCTGCTGCGGTGGTTCGGGTAGCGATGGTGGGCTAGAATTCTGCTGTGGTGGTTTGGGTAGCGATGGTGGTAATCGCAAATCAGGATTGAAGTTTTCGGGCGCCGCCAGCAAAATAGGTTTTGGCTTTAATCGATAGGGGATTGGTTTTGAGTATTGTGCTGACTCAGGATTTACTTTGGTAACTTGCTCAGTCAATCCTAAAGGTGATTTCCAGGTCTGATGTGCTTGGGCTGCTTGTAATTTAGCTTCTGATAATATCCAAATACCTACGCTACAGATTACTCCCAATTGAATCTGTAGGCATCCCAAAAAAAATACAGCATACAAACTATATTGAGAAACAAAGAGATAAGGTCTAAAACTATTTGCCATCGGTCGATACTACATTTATAAATGAAAAACTTGCTGCCAAATAGTTTTCTGGCTGCTAGCTGATGTATTCGAACTGGGATTATGATGCCCATAATCGATGCTTGTTAAGACATAGGAAAGGCAAAAGGTGTAAAGACGTTAATTTGGCGGGATATAGAAGTTCCCAAGTGCATAAAGTACATATCAAAACCTCACCCCAAACCCCTCTCCTTGGTGAAAAGAGGGGTTGGAGGTGAGGTTAAGCTGTAGCTGATTCTGATTAGGGAACGCTAGACATCTTGCAAAATTTACTTTTGCAAGATATTGGGGAAAGGTTAAAGGTAAAGGGAAAATTCCATCCTTTTCCCTTTACCCCTTCCCCTTTACCCCACTTCTGCAAGAAGTCTGCTATATTCGAGTGGATATTTACTGTGATTTTGACAAACTACCAACAGTCATTGTTGAGTCTGCTGTTCCCATCTCAGAGTTTTCAGTATTGTCAACCTCAAGACTTCGGAGCAATTCTCGAATTACATCTGTTGCTGGTCTTCCTGTGAGAGTACAGTATTGTTCAAGTTTCTTCATTTCCTCAGTTGTGAGATTTACTGTAAGTCGTTTAACAGCCCATTTTTTCTTCATAATCCTCTTTTATCTTGAATATGTTGCTTTTCTCGAAATCACCAAGTCATTACGATTACTCCCGTAGTGCATAGCCTACACCACGGGCTGTATGAATCAAACGTTTTTCATTATTTTCTTCTAACTTAAGCCGCAAATAACGAATATATACTTCAATAATATTAGAATCACCCATGAAGTCGTAACTCCAAACTTTCTCTAAAATTTGATCTCTAGTAAATACTTGACGGGGATGTGAAAGGAGATATTCTAATAAGTCAAATTCTTTTGCTGTTAACTGAATGCTTCGTTTTTCCCGAAATACTTCATGAGTGCGCCTATTTAAGCTTAAATCTTCAAATTGCAACAAATCCTCGTCTGTTTCTTGCGTGCGCCGGAGATAAGCGCGAATTCTAGCTAATAGTTCCTCAATACTGAAGAGCTTAACTACATAATCATCGGCTTTGCATCTAATCCGGCGACGCGATCGCAAGTTGAAAATAAGCAGACGAAATCGACACTATTAATTAACCACAAACAGCGAAGGGGACTAATGCTAACTTCAACCTATTGGTTGATAGCCTCTAGATATGGCCGCGGTTGGTGAAAACCCTGAAGTGAAGCATCGACGATCAGGCAAACTTCGATATGCATACCATCAGGATCGGAAAATGACAAGTTAAGTACTGGCCCAAGATCGGCGATCGCGCCATCAGTCACGCCCCGATCTATGAGTTTGCGGCGGATAATCTGGAATGCTGATTCTGTTGGGGCATTCAAAGCTAGGTGGTCGATGTGTCCTCGTCCAAACATATCCGGCAATCCAGAACTATGAATATTATTAGATATCTCTGCTGCGTGAAGCACACTCTGCGATCCAGCTAGCAGAAGTGCGTGACGAAAGGCTGGGGTCGTCTCTTGGAAGATTACTGGCATCTCGAATACATCAGTATAGAAGTCGATAAAGCGGTCGATGTCTGCTGTCACCACTGCAACATGGTGGATACCTGATACAAGGCTCATGGTGTTACTCCAGTTAGATTGTGCAATTTCCTTTCTATGAATAGGGGGCGATAACTTCTCTACGAGACGCCTTAGTGAAGCGTTCGCGATCGTGCGGTTGGTCAAAATCAACGATCGGCCCCTTCGGCACAATTTGATTTGGATTAATATCAGTCATGCTCATGTAATAGCCGCGCTTGGTATAGTCTAAATTGCAAGTCGCTTTGAACTCAGGACGCTGATATAGGTCTAGTAGATAATTCCAGAGATTTGGATAGTCGATAATTCGCCGCAAGTTACACTTAAAGTGACCGTAATACACCGAGTCGAACCGATACAGAGTAACAAACATACAAATATCGGCTTCGGTGAGTTGATTGCCACATAAATATCGTTGCTGGCTCAGAATGGCTTCCCATCGATCTAAACTCTCGAAGAGTTCAGTTACCGCATCTTCGTAGGCTGCTTGTGAAGTCGCAAAACCAGCGCGATATACACCAGCATTGATTGGCAGATAAACTGCATCAATCGTTTCATCAATCTGATGCTGTAAGTCGCGTGGGTATAAGTCTATTTTTTGTGTTGCCAATTCCCCAAACTCTACGTCAAACATCCGCATGATTTCGCGAGATTCGTTATTGATGATTGTTTGAGTTTGCTTATCCCACAACACCGGAACGGTAACTCGTCCTGTGTATTTGGGAGTGGCTTTCAGATAAATCTCTTGCAAATATTGAGTGTGATTCACCCAGTCAGGAATAGCTCCCGGTGCTTCAGAAAACATCCATCCCTTGTCGCTCATAATCGGATCGACGATAGAGACTGAGATGGCATCATTCAAACCTTTGATTTCTCGCATAATTAAGGTGCGATGCGCCCACGGACACGCCAAGGAAACGTAGAGGTGATAGCGCCCTGCTTCTGCCTTAAACCCACTAGAACCATCAGCAGTGACGCGATCGCGAAACGTTGTTGGCGTTTCCTTGAACTTACCGCTAGGATCTGATTTATTCCCATCGGTTGTCCATTTGCCTTCGATCATCATTCCTGACGGCATAACTTCCTCCTAACACTAAAGCGTGTCTATAAACTTTTGAGGATTACTTCAGCATTACGTCTTTCCTTTTCTGAAAGATTTTAATTTCTTAAAAATTCTTGACAAAATCGACTTTGTAGATAGATCACGGTTTCCCGTATCAACTCGCTGTCGCCAACCAAGCACGCAAAACCTCTGCCACTGTCCAAGCTTGGGCAATGCATCCCCGTGGAGTCATCGGGGCATCACCATCAAAAATTTCGCTGAGATTACCAACACCATGCGCGTTAAGATGATTAGCCATTGGTTCCAAAAATTGACGAGCCTGTTCGGGATTTTTGTAGACGCGCAGGTGTGCTAAGACGAACGGCCCTAATAACCAACCCCAAACGGTTCCCTGGTGGTAAGCTCCATCACGTTGATACTGATTGCCGCCGTATTTACCCTGAAATTGAGGACGATCGGGGGCAAGCGATCGCAACCCATAAGAAGTCAGCAGCGATCGCCCGCAAGCTTCCACCACACCCCTTTGCTGGGTAGGTGTGAGCGGACTTTCTGGTAATGACACAGCAAATATTTGATTAGGACGCAACGCTGAATCATCACCATCAGGACTGTCTAGAACGTCATAGCAATAACCTGTCTCATCATTCCAGAAGCGAGAAAATCTATACTTTGCCCGGTCTGCCATTGCCTCATATTCTTGGTGTGGTTTACCAAGCTGACGGGCAAACTTTGCCATTGTCCGTAAAGCATTGTACCAGAGGGCATTAACTTCAATCGGTTTGCCAATTCGCGGCGTAACTACCCAATCGTCAACTTTGGCATCCATCCAGGTCAGTTGTACGCCTGCAACACCTGCATAAAGTAAGCCATCGGCGGCATCGAGGTGGATGTTGTAGCGTGTACCGCGACAGTGCCAATCAATGATGTCTGCAAGTATGGGAAAGAGTTCACCAAGCAAGGTATCATCGTCTGTAGCGCTATAGTAGGCGCGGACTGCCTCAAAGTACCAGAGAGTGGCATCGACTGTATTATATTCTGGTTGCTCACCTGCATCAGGAAAGCGATTAGGCAGCATTCCCTGGTCTACGTATCTGGCAAAGGTGCGAAGAATTGAGCGTGCTACCTCTGGGCGACCAGTGGAAATTGTCAAACCAGGTAGACTAATCATCGTGTCGCGTCCCCAGTCGCTAAACCAGTGATAACCAGCGATGATGGTTTTGCCGTAGGGGTCTTCTGGCAATGAGCGATCGACAATAAACTGGTCAGCCGCTAGTACTAGGTGGTTGATCCAATTAGGTGATTCCTTAGTTTTCAGGGGTCGATTAGTTTTCCAAAATCCTGTTAACTTCTGCTCTTGAACGCGACGTAACTTTAGTGCCGCTTCACCATTGAGATTTGGTTGTTTTTCTGTGCTGGCTACAAAGGCGTAGGCGTAGCCCGTCGTAGACATCGCTTCCCCAGGATTCAGTGTAACTTCAAAGGTGGCAGCGTGGAGGTGGTCTTCTTTATCTCTCAATCCCCGATAGCGTTCAACTGCTAAGTCAAAGCCATGGTACCAATCGTGGACGACAGATACACTAACACCTGAAACGCTGCGTAGCTTGCCGCCGTAGGCATCGCCTTTAGGTGAATCACTCAGTAAATATAGTGGTACAGCACCCGGATAAGCAGTTACACAAATCCCCTGTTCCACCTCCTCAACAGACATCTGCCAACCATTGCTTTGAGTGTCGCTGTGATAATCGCGGTAGTTGACTATTGCTTTGAGCGTCAACTTTAGCGGTTGGGTGGCACGACGCAAAGTATACTGGACATAAGTTGTGTTCGCGCCTTGTTGCATCCACACGCGTTTTTCTAATAAGGCATCGGCAACAGCAAAACACCATACAGGAATTGTACCTTCCAGAGAAAAACGTTCAATATGCTGATAACCGTGGGGACTGACAATACCATCTGCCCAACGATTGGTGTCTAGAGAATAAGAGCGATCGCCATACAATACAGTTTCATCTAGTTTTGTCAGCATTAAGGTACGACCCAGAGGTGGTTTCAATGCTGCTACCAGTAGTCCGTGATAGCGGCGAGTCAATAAACCAGCCACAGTCCCAGAGGCGTAACCACCAATACCGTTAGTAACTAACCACTCCCGCGATTCTGCAATGTCAAGATTGCCGCAGATTTCCCGCCCAAATTCTATACACATAAGTCACGCCACTTTGCTCTAAATTCAAAATTAACGATCGCCATCATGCTTTTCTCTCTGCGTTCTCTGTGCCCCTACGGTTTAAAAGTAATTTCTTAAACCACAGAGGCGCAGAGAACACGGAGAAAGGAGGAATTATTATCCCAAAATTTTACCCAGCTTGAAAGGGTTACTCTAACTTTTATTAGATTGGAGATTGATCCTCAGTTATTTGAGATTCATTTACTAGAGGGTTGAGGACAACTTCATTAGCAACACTATCAGGTTTACGAGCACGAATTGCTGGACGCGATCGCCTGTAACCTGCTCTTTCAGCTTTTTGATGTTCGTAATCAATCAATCTGCCATAATATTCATGCTTGCTTAAATTCATCGATAAGAAAATATGCTGGCGAATATTACCAAAACCTTTGCGGTTAAAAAACTTTAATGCTGAAGTATTGGTGGGATCGGTATCTACCAGCATAAACCGCGCCCCATCTTCAATCATCCGCGCGACGACTTTATCAACCAACTTATCTGCAACTCCCCGCCGCTGGAACTTTGGACTAACTCCCAACCATAAAATGTATCCATAAGTCCAGGATGCTTTGGTAATGATCGTTCCCAAAATGAATCCCGCTAATTCTCCGTCTGTTTCAGCCACAAGGCAATATTCTGGATCGGTGTTGTAAAGTCCAATCACCTCCCATTCATCCCAGGTGCGGTATAAATAAGGATATAAATCGCTGGTAAATAACCCTTCTCCCAAGTGGTAAATGGGAGCAATGTCATCAATTCCTAATTCGCGCACATAAATGGCTTCAGTTTCGTCAAAGCTTGACATAAATTTAGAAGTTGTAATTTCTGGCGTTGCATAATGGAGGGATGAATCGAGGTGTTCTACTGTGTATTGTCCATACTGTGAGTCTACTGAGATTAGAAAAAACGGTAAACGAAGAGGTAAGCAAAATCACATTTGTGTAAGCTGTGGTCGTCAATTTATCGATGTCTATAGTCCACCAAAAGGATACTCAGATGAGATCAAACAAGACTGTTTAAGGTCATACGTCTCTTGTCTTGGGATTTCGAGCGATCGAGCGTGACAAGGGAGTTCATCATACAACCGTAATTTATTGGCTAAAACTTATTGGCGAAAAACTTCCAGATGCACCGCCAATTAAAGAGATACCATCCGTTGGAGAGTTAGATGAACTGGAAACCTTTGTAGGTTCAAAAAAAACAAAATTTGGTTGTGGACGGCAGTAAATCACTTTTGTGAAGGAATTTTAGCTTGGGTTTTAGGAGACCATAGTGCAGAAACATTTAAACCTTTGTGGGATATTGTTTGCTGCTGGCAGTGCTATTTTTATGTTACCGATGGATGGAAAGTTTACCCCAGTTTTATTGAGCCAGGCGATCATATCGTTAGTAAAACATATATTACCAGAGTAGAAGGTGAAAATACACGTTTACGTCACTATTTAGCACGCCTACATCGAAAAACACTTTGCTATTCCAAATCAGTGGATATGCTTAAGTACTCCATTCGTTTATTACTACATTATTTAGAGTATAGAGAAGTACCTGTATTTGCCTAAATCATCCCGCATTTATGCAACGCCTATTTTTTATTAAAATATAAAAATTTTTATTCAATATCTCTTAACTTTCTTAACTTTCCTTGCGTATTTATTAACATTTAAAAAAAAATATAAATATGTATATGTTTACTGGTAATATACGCTAATAGCGAAATTTACAAAATTAAAAAGGTGCAATAAATCATGGCTGGATACTCACGGATTACTCACAGAGAAAATGGTAATGTGCTTGATGGTAAAGGTTCTGATGACACAGTATACCTAAATGCGTGGAATGGAGGTGATTATCAACAGTGGAATTTTGAAGAATTAGGAGGTGAATGGTATAGAATTACACATAAAGAAAGTGGACGTGTACTTGATGGTAAAGGTTCTGATGACACAGTATACCTAAATGAGTGGAATGAAGGTGATTATCAACAGTGGAGCTTTGAAAAATTAAATGATAATTGTGTAAAAATTATACACAAAGTAGATAGACGTGTGCTTGATGGTAAGGAAGACGGCATTATATACCTAAATGACTGGAATGGTGGTACTTATCAACAATGGTTCATCGATCCTCTAGAATAACGAACCTATTGTTAGTCATAAGTTAAAAGTGAGTTATCCATTAATGCACACGACTGGATTTATGATAAATTAATATCCAATTGTGTGTATTAATGGATAGTTATTTTATGCTTAAATACTCAATTCGCTTGCTACTGCATTGCTTGAAGTATAGAGAAATACCTGTATTTAGTTAATTCATCCCGCATTTATGCAACGCCTAATTTCTTTATACCCCTATTGGATTTTACAAACATCCTCTAATGTATAGGGTTGAGTGAGACTTCTTGAATGCTATCAAAATTTGGCAATGAGTCTTTTACTGCTTCTTCAGGAGCTTGTGTGCGCTCGCACCGTTTGGCAAACTGACAATAATCACAGGTTTTACTACCCTCCACTACTTGAGGAAACTGCTGGTTATTTTGGTAATTTTCCAGCCAATTAGTTAACTGGCTTAATAGTTGATTAAGTTTCTTTGCTGTTAGTGTGTGTTGAGCAGTATTGTAATTAAATTTAATATTTTGCGGTTTGCCCTCAGATTGGACAAACCAGTAAGTCATGGAAATCTTTTCTGGCAAATAGTCGCTAGTTTCTGCCAATACATACAGATAAAGGCGTGTTTGCCAGTTGGATTCTAACTTGCGTTTATTGGGTGGTTTAGGATAAGTTTTCCAGTCGAGGATCTGCGCTTGTTGGTTATCTGCAATCAATAAATCATAGACAACCGTCAGCAAATAATCCTGAACTTGCAGAGTTCGGTAGTGTTCGCTTTCACGGAAAGTTTGATTATCAGATGCAGCCGTTAAAATTTCTGGCGCTGCATCAGCAAAACCTAGCATCCAGCTTTGCAGTTTAGCATCTGCTTGCAGGAAACTATCAATTGGCAAACCCATTTCTCGCTGCTGCATTAGCAGGTGAAAACGACTACCCAAAGTTTGCCGTTCTTCTTGTTCTGGATTTGAGGGCGAATTGAGTTGTTCTAAGTAGGTATGTTGAAATTTACGCGGACAAGCTTCTAGTAAGTTAAGTTGTCCTTGAGACAGTCGCAGTAGTTGAGTGGGAGTTGACAGCATTCTTCTATTTTAGAAGTAAATTATAATCTGCAACTCACCGAAATAGTGCTGAGTGCTGAGTAACGAGTGCTGAGTAAAAAAAGAATTAGGTAATGCATATTTAATTTTCACCAGATGTTTAGTACTCAGCACTCCTGAAAGATAGTTCTCACATCTGCTATTTCAACTCGTCTTTATCTACCTCATCCTGGCGATCGGAATGTTTACTTTTTCCTTGGGACTTGATTGAGCCAAAGCTATAGGCTATAGCTATTTTAACGATGTCAAAATATGCCGGGTGATTAGCTTTATTAACGATCGCCAAAGAAATTGACCCTGCCACTAAGATTACTAAAAGTGGCGAAAATGTTTCTACCCCAGAGCCGTTGTTGTTAGACATGATACGATCTCCAAGTGAAAAGTTACGAAGCCTTTGGCTGACCTTCACTCAGCTAAAGGCTATTTATGGTCAGTATGAGTCTTAACCCCAAGACTCGAACATCATGGCGATCGCAAATAGACAGACTAGGAAAATCGCTATCTTCGCAACCCATGACCGTAGACTTGCGGATAAAAGCATCCCAACGATCGCATTTACCCCAAAAGTGTGAGACACAACAAAGGCTATTCCCAGCCCCAGCAGCCCCAGCAGAAAATATTTGAGTCCTATACAAAACCACTTGAACAACAGATTATCGTTATCTTTGAGACTGGGTTTCATAGTTTTTTCCTGTTTTGATTGAATCTAGGTAGCAGTTTGCGCTCCCCCGACCACACTAAGGAAACAGCGAATCTCCACAGTTTTGCTCCCACCAAGTCAAGGTTGACAAAAGTCCTACTCCTGAATGGAGTGGGAATATCAACAAAAGTGGTTTTGATATTTGCGGCTTATGAAAAATTAAGCTCTTTGATGAATTACCAGGGCAATCTGGATATCAAAAATTAGGCGTTCAATGCGCGTAACATCACAGAACGCGCACTACGCGCATTGAACCCTCGAAATTCCTACAGGCAATTTGTATACTTGCCTTTTTCAGAATTTGCAGTTCCAGTCTTTGCCTTTATGTCTTACTCACTAAGTTTCTTTAATTCACCCGTAACCTTACTAAGTCACCGTGGTTTCTACTGTTAAACTCACTATAAAGTAACTTAGTTACTTAGGTCAAGGTAAACTATAAAGAAAATTATCTAAATAACATAAGATACGATAAAAATCCCTGAAATATCTAGCTAAAGAGGGAAAAGGAAATCAGAAAAACTGTCCCCTATTCCCTGTCCTTTGTCCCCTTCGTCAATGAATGCTCACTTTTTGCAGGAATCTTGACTCACATAGTGAGATAACATTGGTGTGTAGTCTGTCTTTGTGTGAGTATGAGTGTCATTCCCGAAAAGGTTCTTTTGGCTTTAGCCGAAAAACGGTGCTTGTCTAACAGCGAGATCGAGGTGTTTTTACACGCTGTTCATGGACAATCGCCAAATGCGATCGCGAAAAAATTGGCAATCAGTGCCGAAGCAGTACGCAAAAGATTGAGCGAAGTTTACAAAAAATTTCATGTTACTGGTAGCGGCCCAGGTAAGCTCACTAAGTTACAGCAAGTTATAGAATTTGAGTATCAAGCATCTTCACAGACTGAGAAATCCATTATCCAAAACCGTCAAGATTGGGGTGAAGCGCCTGGTGTCTGCTTTTTTCAGGGAAGGATAGCAGAATTATCTCAGCTAACGCAGTGGCTCATTAAGGATAACTGCCAACTAGTGGCAATATTGGGAATGGGTGGAATCGGCAAAACTGCTTTATCTGTGAAACTGGCGAAGGAAGTTCAGGAAAATTTTGAGTACTTGATTTGGCGAAGTCTCCGCAATGCGCCACCTGTTGCAGAGATGTTAGCGAACTTGATTAGATTTTTATCTGATGACAAGGAAACAGATTTGCCAGAAACAATAGATGCGAGAGTAACACTGCTGATTCATTATTTACGAGAGCATCGTTGTCTTGTGGTATTTGATAATACAGAGACAATTTTACAATCAGGCGATCGCGCCGGACAATATAAACAAGAATACGAAGATTATGGTCAACTACTTAGTCGAGTAGGGGAAGAACCACATCAAAGCTGTTTAGTGCTGACATCTCGTGAAAAACCAAAAGAATTTGCTTCTTTAGAAGGAGAAGCATCACCAGTCAGAACATTATCGTTAATTGGCTTAGGAGAAACAGAAGGGCAAGAAATTCTCCAAGATAAAGGATTATTTGGCTCACCACAGGAATGGGCCAAGCTAGTTGAAAAATATTCAGGTAATCCTTTGGCGTTAAAACTAGTTTCTGAGCCAATTCGGGAGTTATTTGGTGGTGATATTGCTGCTTTTCTAGCTGAAGGAGAGATAATTTTTGGTGATACCCGGAATCTACTAGACCAGCAATTTGAGCGCTTGTCAGAGATCGAAAAAGAAATAATTTATTGGTTAGCAATCAAGCGCGAGTTAGTTTCTCTAGACGAATTGCTCAATGATATTGTGCGTCCTTTGACCAAAAGGGAAGTGATGGAAGCGCTGGAATCTCTACGGAGGCGATCGCTAATTGAACAAAGAACAGCACTTTTCACCCTCCAGTCTGTGGTAATGGAATACATAACCGACCAACTTATTGAACAAGTTTGTCATGAAATTACCACTAATAATATTAGACTATTTATGAGCCATGCTTTAATGGCAGCTACGGCCAAAGATTATATTAGAAATACTCAGATTACCCTGATTATCAAACCAATAATAGATAGATTATTAATTATTTTTAGATATGCTAAAAATATTGAACATCATCTATATCAAATTTTATTGTCCCTGCGACAAACTCCCCAAACAGCAGGATATGCAGGTGGAAATCTATTAAATATTCTTTGTCAATTACAAACTGATTTTAGCGGCTATGATTTTTCTAATCTGACCATTTGGCAAGCATATTTACAAAGTGTGAATTTGCATCGGGTGAATTTTGCCAATGCTGATTTAGCTAAATGCGTTTTTGCCGAAACATTAGTTAGTATTTCGTCAGTCGCATTTAGCCCGAATGGAAAACTTTTGGCTACGGGTGATGCTGATGGCAAAACTTACTTGTGGCAAGTTGATGATGGAAAGCTACTTTTTACCTGTATTGGACATAGCAGCTGGGTAAAATCAGTTGCCTTCAGTCCTGATGGTCAAATTTTAGCTAGTGGCAGTGATGACCAAACAGTGAAATTATGGGATATTCATGATGGTAAATGCCTGAAAACCTTGCACGGACATAGCAATTGGGTCAGGTCAGTTGCCTTTAGTCCCGATGGTCAAACTTTAGCTAGTGGCAGTGAAGACCAAACAGTGAAGTTATGGAATGTCCACATCGGCAAATGTCTGATAACTTTGCAGGAGAACACCAATCGAATTATGTCAGTTGCTTTTAGTCCCGATGGTCAAACTTTAGCTAGTTGCAGTGAAAAGCAAACAGTAAAGTTATGGGATGTTGGTGATGGTAAATGCCTGAAAATTTTGCAAGGACATAGTAGTTGGGTAAGGTCAGTTGCTTTTAGTCCTGATGGTGAAATTTTAGCTACTGGCAGTGACGACCAGACGGTGAAATTATGGGATGTTCGTGATGGTAAATGCGTGAAAACCTTACAGGGACATACCAATCGCGTCTGGTCGGTTGCCTTTAGTGCCGATGGTCAAACTTTAGCTAGCGGTGGTGACGACCAAACGGTGAAATTATGGGATATCCGTAATGGTAAATGCCTGAAAACCTTCCAAGGGCATACCAATCGAGTAAGGTCAGTTGCTTTCAGTCCTGATGGTCAAACTTTAGCTAGTGGTAGTGAAAACCAAACAGTGAAGTTATGGAATGTCCAGGATGGTAAATCCTTGACAACCTTGCAGGGACATAGCAATCGCGTAAGATCAGTTGCCTTCAGTCCCGATGGTCAAATTTTAGCTAGCGGCAGTGAAAAGCAAACAGTGAAATTATGGGATGTCCGTAACGATAAATTTCTTAAAATTTTGGAAGGGCATAACAGTTGGGTACGTTCGATTGCCTTCAGTCCTGATGGTCAAATTTTAGCTAGTGGCAGTGAAAAGCAAACAATTAAATTATGGGATGTTCACACAGGGAAATGCCTCAAAAAATTGCAGGAACATACCAATCGAATTAGGTCAGTTGCTTTTAGTCCTAATGGTCAAATTTTAGCTAGCGGCAGTGACGACCAAACGGTGAAGTTATGGGATGTCTACACCGGAAAATGTCTCCAAACCTTGAAAGGGCATACCAGTTGGGTAAGATCGGTTGCCTTTAGTCCCGATGGTCAAACTTTAGCTAGTGGCAGTGAAAACCAAAGAGTCAGGTTATGGGATATTTATACAGGAGAATGTCTCCATATTTTGGAGGGACATAGCAATCGGATCAGGTCAGTTACTTTCAGCCCAGATGGTCAGACTTTAGCTAGTGGTAGTGATGACCAAACCGTGAAGTTATGGGATGTTTTCATGGGCAAGTGCTTCACAACCTTGCAAGAACATACTAATCGAATCTGGTCAGTTGCCTTTAGTCCCGATGGTCAGACTTTAGCTAGTGCTAGTGAAGACCAAACGATAAAATTATGGGATGTCTATAATGGCAAGTGCCTTAAAACTTTGCAGGGAGCTAATTGGGTAAAGTCAGTTGCCTTTAGTCCCGATGGTCAAACTCTGATTTGTGGTAGCCAAGATGAGACAATTAAGCTTTGGGATGTATCGACGGGTGATTGCCTAAGAATACTGCGATCGCCACGACCCTACGAAAAAATGAATATCACTGGGGTTACAGGGTTAACCGCAGCGCAGTTAGTGACGCTCAAAGCTTTAGGGGCAGTGGAAAATCCAGAGCAAAAATAAAAGGTAAAAGAATGAATTTTGCCTTTTCCTTCATCCCTTTACCTTTTTTATGTACCTGATGCTTATTTCATGTTAGCCCTTGCGTCCTTAACTGCGGCAAAGAAAAATAATCCTGTAAGTGGAATGCTTAATACCAGGATAATTGCCGTGGCTGTGAAACCAAAATCTGGTTGTCCGTAACCGAGTTCAAAAATCGAACCGACGGCTGCGATCGCACTTACACAAGAACCGCCCAGAAATAAACTGCTTTTTGGAGTTAAATACACTACTGCCCCCCTATGCTATTGGTTTCACCGCTTGATACGAGAAGCCATTCTTAGATAGCTCCTGGGCTAAAGTCAAGGAGTTTTCTACACGGTCTACAAATACCACGCCGTTAAGGTGATCCATCTCGTGCTGAATGCAGCGTCCCAGAAGGTCATTAGCCTTCAATGTCCGGGGACGACCGTACTCGTCTTTATAAGCGATTTCCACGACTTCGGGGCGCTTTACGTCTAAATATACGTTGGGAATACTCAAGCATCCTTCTTGGGCAACAGAGAGGTCGCGGCTGACTTGTTTAATAGTGGGGTTAATCAACACCAAAGGCTGATTAGCTGCGTTCTCTGGTTCCAGATCGATGACAACTAGTTGTTTGTGAATTCCCACTTGGGGTGCAGCCAAACCAATGCCATCTTTGCTGTACATAGTTTGCAGCATTTCGCGCACTATTTGGCGAAGTTCGTCATCAACTTTAGAAATCCGCTTTGCAGCTTGACGCAGCACGCGATCGCCTAAATAATGAAGTTCCAAAGGTGGATTTTTTAACTTTTTTTTCTCGACAGCAATTTCAGAGGGCATGAGTCTTGATAGCTAGATGGTGAAAATTCCTACTATTTTCATTCTATCAATCTCAGTTAGAGGATGTTTAAAAAGTCCTGGAGTATACCAAAAACCCATCTGCCATTTCTCTTTTTGCTTGCCTAACGGCAGGCTGATGCCAAGAGTGAGAGGCTGGGAAAACCTTATTTTATCGTCAGGAAGGTTTGCTAGGGGGTTATGTCTCCGAGGTTGTATTGTTAGCAATAATACTTTTTAAATATCCCCTTAGACGTAGTACCAATCTCCAAAATAATTATTGTGAAGTCACGTTGCACCATACTTGGAGCGATCCTTTTATCGAGGCTGACATCATTAAACAGTACTTTTAAATGTGAAATCGATTGTCAGTCGTTTACCAGCCTATTTCTGATTCTTATCTGATTGCAACTAGGATTTCTATACAATTTTTGTTAGTAAAAAGATTTATCCAATCAATTTGTTATTGATGGAAACCTATATTTAGCAATATTTTCTAGCATCTTCACCACATTCATTGACTAAATATAATAAACACTTAAAACGAAGAGTAACTATCTGTTCGTAAAGAGGGTTCAATTTACATAAAGGTGGAATCTGAAACAGAGTCCGACCGAAAACTTTAACAGTTCTTGCAAAAGGGCAATTGGAAGGAATTATTTTGCACAATAGTCTGGCTAGATTAGAATTATGTATTTCTACGGACTCAAGCTGATAGCGGATCTGGTTTAAGAAGCTATTGTTCAAATTGGCTTTATTTAAGAAGTTCATGGTTCAACTTTCCTTTCATCAATCTGTTTCTCCCTATCAAATTACTACGATATCCAGAGAAAAACATAGTATAAATACCAAACTATTTTCCTACTTTTTTGAGGTCAGTTTAAAGAACCGTAGAATTGCTGATAAACCAGAAGAGCTAGCCAATTATTATCAATAACTGTTAGAGGCAATAGTGAGTATATCTGTGGCAAATGGCATAAAGAGCGAGTAAATGGTCAAGGCAGCAAGAAGACAGAAGAAGGAAGTAGCAATAGATAAAAGCTGATATATTGGCAAACTTTACACCATTGACTATAAATAGTGGTGTTATTGACGTAAAAACGCAAAAGCTGAACTTAATGCTTTGGCGTTAAGTTCAAATTTTGAGGTGATGTGTGTTTAAATCTTTCACGAAACTTGACTATCTGCTGAAAGAAACTTTCCTCGGTTTATTGCGGGGAGGTTGGATGAATTGGGCCGCTGTCAGTACTGTGACGGTGTTACTGTTTTTATTCGGTTTGAGTTTGCAAACCTCTTGGCAAGTCGAAAAACTTCTCTATCAGTTTGGTAGCCAATTAGAAGTGTCAGTTTATCTCGAACCAGATACACAAATCGAAAGTATTGAGCCACTCATCGCCAAAATGCCAGAAGTTGCGGCGATAAAAACCATTACTAAAGAACAAGCTTGGACTAAGTTAGTTAAGGAAATGAGAATTTCTGATATTGAGGGTGCTACCCAGCAACTAGGTGAGAATCCTCTGGTTGATGAGATGAAGGTGAAAGCACGTAATTCTCAAGTTGTACCAACCTTAGCAACACAGTTGGCTAAATTACGAGGAGTTGAGACGGTGCAGTATGTCGATGAAGCAGTTAAACGCATTGCCCAGTTGCACCGAGGACTGAACTGGATTACTTTAACAATTACGATTATTCTGACTTTAACAGCGATCGCAGTGACTACCACCACAATTAGGCTGATTGTCATGGCGCGTCGCCAGGAAATTGAAATTATGCAACTAGTGGGAGCGACTTCTGTTTGGATTTACCTCCCGTTTATTTTACAAGGAATTGCCTTTGGTTTGGTTGGTGGTGCGATCGCTTGGAGTTTCATTTCTGTGATTCAACAGTTTCTCGGTAAGTTGCTAGTCAATCAACCTGAGTTTATCCAAGTCATCACCAACAGAGTGCAACTCACTCCAGCAGAAATTTTATTATTGCCCCTGATTCTTTTAGGTTTCGGTGCAGCTGTAGGATTAATGGGGAGCTTATTTGCTGTCCGACGTTTTGCTAAAGGATAGTCATTGACAAATGACAAATGACAAATGACAAAATCACAATGGGAATGTTTTTTGCAGAATCTCGGTGTTTGGGAAGGTTCATTTACGAATTTTTCTCCCCAAGGAACATTTTTGAATGATACTCCTAGTTGTCTTTCCCTAGAACATTTGAACAATAGCCAGAAAGTGCGCCTAACTCTGAGCCGTTCGGGACAAGATATAATCAGAGACTTTAATACCGTGGGAGGGGGTCTGCTGTTTTTTGAAAACGGTTCATTTTCTGAAGGTTTAATCCAGCTAGGGCCATTTTCCGAATTTGGTGGAGAACTCGCTTTTGTTCATGAAAATCGCCGCTTACGTTTGGTACAACTGTTTGATAGTACCGGTCAGCTAAAGGAATTAATTTTAATTCGAGAACATCTCGCTGGAACCCCAGCAACAGAACGTCCAACTTTGCAGATAAATGATTTGTTGGGAGAATGGCAAGGTCAAGCAGTAACCATATATCCAGATTGGCGATCGCCTGATACTTACTCTACAACCTTGAAATTACAACTTGATGATGCTGGGCGATTAATCCAAAGTAGCTCTTTTGCAGAACGCACAATTACCTCAACTGCTTCCATCAAAGGCCCGATTGTTCTCTTTGACCAAAACCCAGAAAAGCAGGTGCAAGTATTATTTTTACCAGATGGCGCTTCTGCTACATCACCTGTAAAAGTGCAGTTACGCCAACCATTTTTTATGGAAGCAGGTTGGTTAATCCAGCCAAACCTACGCCAAAGGATGATTCGCAGCTACAACGAGAAAGGTGAATGGGTTAGTTTGACTTTAGTTACTGAAGAAAAAAAGCTTTGATCTAGCGGCTTGTCGTCAGAAATCGCTCTATTCTAACTAAATTTTGCGATATAAAGTTGTACTCAATTAACATTAGCCTCAGAAATAACAGTCACACAGGCATTTACTAAGGGTAACAACGGCCCTAGTTGCTCTTGTCCATTCACTGCTAAATCGCTGTGACACAAATAAACTCTCTCAGATACACGAGAGAGCAAATCTGTCAAAATTCTTTGCAATCGTTGTTCTTCTGCCAATTTTTCATCTTCTGCTGTCCAAGGTTCGCCTAATCTATCTCGGAGAAAAAATGGCGCACCAAACAAAGTCGCTGCACCACCTTTCGCCCATAGAGGTGAACCAGCATCCAGCCAAAAATGCCACTGGTGCGATCGCCTACTAGATCGATATTGAAATATAGTTGCTAAGGTAACAGCCTTTCTCGCTCCACCAATGGGGCGCACTGGGTAAGGGTTGGCGGTAATCGTACCCCGTCGCAGTAATTGAATGAATTCAATAATAGTTGTATGAGGCGTTGTTTCAACTGGGGCAATTTGTCGTAACCTGGTGTCAATTTCCCAGTAGTGTTGGGCGGTTTCTAATAATTCCCGTAATGCTGCTAGTTGTTCGTAGGGAAGATTACTACCATTCCACAAAAAGCGCTGAATTGCTCTGTCTAAAAGAGAAATGGGACTGGGAATTAACCGCAGTTCTTGCTGCGATCGCTGCTGTTCTAACCACTCTAATATTTCACTATAGGCTGTAGTCGCTGCATAGCCGATTCGATCCCAGCGCTCGAAGGCTGACACTGGTAGCAAGTTGGGGCGATCGGGATGGGGTACAAAGCAGTAATCTGCAATCAAACCAGCACGTACCGGGTCAATGTGAGTGCTGAGTTGGGAGTGCTGAGTGCTGTTAGCGGTAGCGGGGCGTTCAGCCCGTGAGGAGTTAGGAGTTAGGAGTGTGGCGTTTTCTGGTGGTTGTTGTTTTCTGCTCAATACAACCAGCATTTCTGCGACGGCATCCCGGTCTACGAGGCGACCCAAGCCGGGATAAACTAGTGCCAGCATGGTGAGTAAGGCGCGAATCACGGGCGAACTAATTAGGGGACGTTGGTCATTGAGCGATTCTACCTGGATATTTTGCTTGACGAGGATTTCTACTAGAGTATAACGAGCGATCGCATCTAAACCTGGTGCAATAATCGCCACTTCTTCTGGTTGCACTTGCTGTGATTGGATGGCATTAGCAATTACCTCTGCTGTTTGTCGCAATAATTGGGCGCGGGAGGTGGTTTGAATTGAATGCACTGTTTTTGGTAAACTCAACATTACCATCGGTTCTGTAACCAATTCCACCATCTGTTTAGTCAGTTGCTCGCTCAGAGACTCTGGAGGCGGCCCATTCAAAATTTCTACCCGACAACGTTCTGCTAACCCCTCTAGGTAGTTAGGATCTGCTCCCAATCCCAATCGCACCGCACCGTCAGGATTGTAACTAAATGCGCCAACTGCACCTCGATCTAATAGCAATTCAAACAAAAGACGCGCTACGCTGGGATATTCATCAACATCATCCGCCAATACTGCCTGATAGCGTTTAGTTAGGTGCTGCTGATAATTGCGATCGCTTAATAAGTGCTGACTATAAAGTTCGGTAATAATCCCATAAGTAAGTAACCCCCTCTCTAAACACCAATTACGCCAATCTAGCAGCAAAGATGCCAAAAATTCCGACTCTAAAGTTGTAGTATTTTCCCCCAAACCTTTGGCCAAAATCTGGGCAATATCTTCGCAAGGTATACCACTGTAAGCTGCTAATTGTAATAAGTCCAAGATGCGACGCACCAAGCGAGATTCATTCACTCCTGCAAGACGTAAAATTTCTTCGTCTAATTGCGGACGCCAAAGTTTGGTTGCTAACTCTTGCTCAGTTTCTGGTCGCAATCTTACCGGAAACTGTGCTTTCAGCTTCAACGAGTTAATCAGCAACGGCCAAAATAAAATGACTTCATCCTGAAAAAAACCTAGTGGCGTCTTGGCACGAACCGGATATTTACCCAAAGTGGAGGTAACAATTATATCTCCTAACTCTCGACGATTATCATCATTGGCAGCTAAAACTAAAACTCCCGGCTCTGTTTGTTTAAGATATAAAAATTCGGGTACATGACCAGTTTTTTTACGTCCTGTTTTTTTCGTATAAAATGATTCAGTATATTGTTTTTCTGATGTTACCCAATTACAAAATTGCTCTACTAAGCGAGCTGTCTTACCACTGCGGCTAGTGCCAACAATCCAAACCGAATGAGAAACCACAAACTTTCTCCTTGTAGATTTGTTAGTATACCTCGTGCGTTAACTTAAGGTTAATAGTCACCAAATAATGCTGAATGATTATCTGCAATGAAAAACTCTGTTTTTAGTCAAAAAATTTATTCTTTCTTACTTGCTGCTTATCGATGGTACTTACAGACTCCTGAACGTTCTTTAGATGAAGCTTATGATGCAGCATTAAAGATTCAGGAAATAGAAGATAAGCATTTCAATGGTAATAAAATAGACATTGACTCAGCCATGTACAGTAACAGCGTGATGGATTATTTTGAGTCAGACCTCAACAAGCTATTAAAAATTGCCAGGATGCGGCTGACGGAGTTTAGAGGAAGCCGCTGGTTTTTAAATGAAGAGAATCAAAAAGCTGCCCAAAAAGCAGGTATAGAGTATCTAAATCCTTCTTTAGTTTTAGAAAAGCTAAACTTTATCGATCAAGTTATATCTAAATACACAACTAGCTCCGATAAAACACCTTCCAAAGCTTTAGTAGTACAACCTCCAAATTTACCAGTTAACTCTGTCACATCTGACGAAAAATCTTTGCTTGTCAATACTCCACCATTACCACCCAAAATACCAAATCAAGACTTAAAAAATAAACCCAAAGTCAAGAGTAAAACCGATACAATGGGTGTTTTACCTCGCTCTATTTTAAGTACTATCAGTCGTCTGCAAGTTGAATTAGACCCCAATTCGGAAGAAGAAGTAATTCAGAGCTTTCGTCAAACTCAGAAAAGAACAATAATATCTATCAGGTTTATTTTACTATTAATTATCATACCACTTTTAACGCATCAAATAGCAAAAGCTTTTGTAGTCGGCCCAATTATTGACAGATTCAGAAGTACTCAGGAAATGCAGATATTTATCAATTCCGAAATGGAAGAGGAAGCCCTTGTAGAATTACAAAGATTTGAAGAAAAACTCAAGTTTGAAAATCTCATTATCAAAGCCCCTCCACTGTTACCTGAGCAGATAGAGACTGAAATGAAAAATAAGGCAAAAGAGATTGCTGAAGAATTTCGTCACGAAAGCTCTGGTGCTATCAAAAATGTTTTTGCAGATATGTTCTCGGTGGTTGCTTTTATCTGGCTTTTGTTAGTCAGTAAGCCTTCTATTGCTGTAGTCAAAGTTTTCTTTGATAATATTGTCTATGGACTTAGTGACAGTGCGAAGGCATTTATCATTATTTTGTTTACTGATATCTTTGTAGGATTCCACTCTCCTCATGGCTGGGAAGTACTTTTAGAAGGAGTATCACGCCATTGGGGATTACCGGCAAATAGAGATTTTATCTTCTTATTTATCGCTACATTCCCAGTGATTTTAGATACTATATTTAAGTATTGGATCTTCCGCTATTTGAACCGGATATCGCCTTCTGCTGTTGCCACTTACCGTAATATGAATGAATAGGGAATAGGGAATAGGGCATTGGGCATTGGGTAAAATTTTTGGTGTTTGATTTTAGAATTTGAGCGAGGTGGAATCATCTTAAAAATTTTTAGTTTTAATGAAAAAGACACTTACTGGATTAGGAAAGTTTAACAAAATTATCGCCATCAGTTTACCTGTAGTTTTGTCAATTTTACTGGTGCGGATGCAATCTTTGACTGATCGAGAAGTCATTTCACCAGAATGTCAGGTGATAAAGTGGAATATTCCAGTGTCCTTGACTGCTGAAAATCAAGATGCATTTCCACAAAAGCAAAAATTACCATTAATCCAAAGACTACCAATTACTTGTTGTGAAAGTGATACCTCTTGTTTGGATGAAGTAATTTATGGAAAAATACCAGAGAAAAAGGCACTGATCGGTGCGATCGCTCGCAGTCTCCAATATCTGCAAACAGCTAATGCTGCGGCTGCTTATCAAAACTATCCGGTGGCGGGAATTACGCGCGATCGCGTCATCAAAAGCTTGCAAAGATTCCGCGAACTCCTATTAAAAACCAATTCTGCCACAGAATTACATCAAGCCATCGAGCGGGAATTTGTTCTTTACCAGTCAGTCGGTAAAGATAACCAAGGTTCCGTTTTATTCACCGCCTATTATGAGCCACTTTACGCAGCCAGTCGCGTCCCGACAACAGAATATCGCTATCCTGTTTATCGCTTACCCCCTGATTTCAACTCTTGGACTAAGCCTCATCCCACACGCGAGGAGTTAGAAGGAGCAGATGGTTTACAAAGTGCAAAAGGGAAATTACGAGGATTAGAGTTGTTTTGGTTTCGCGATCGCCTCGAACCATATTTAGCTCAAATTCAAGGTTCAGCGAAACTTCAGCTTCCCGATGGTACTCAAACCACAATCGGCTATGCGGGTAATACTGCTTATAACTACAAAAGTATTGGGCGAGAATTAATAGATGATGGCAAATTACCGCAAGAAGGTGTAACTATGCCAACTATTCTCGATTATTTCCAAAAGCATCCCCAAGAATTAAATATTTATATTCCGCGCGATCGCAGCTTTGTTTTTTTTCAAGAAAATCACGGAAAGCCAGCTCAAGGTTCGATCAACGTACCATTAACAGCAGAGCGTTCTATTGCTACAGATAAATCTCTCATGCCTCCTGGTGCTTTAGCGTTGATTCGCGCTTCTATTCCCTTTGTTAATCCTACCGGAAAAATGCAGGAGCGCATTATTAGCCGCTATGTTCTTGACCAAGATACCGGAGGTGCAATTAAAGGTGCAGGTAGAGTGGATTATTTTTTAGGTACTGGAAAAATCGCAGGCGATCGCGCTGGTGTTACAGTCAGCAATGGACAATTATTTTATCTCTTACTTAAGTCCAAAAATTAAACACACTCGCATTTTAATACTAAAATTCCCGACTTTTTTAGATAAGTCAGGAATTTTAGGCTTTTGGCGTAAATGAAACACCCCTGACGCAGGAGCGTCATTACGAATTACGAATTACGAATTACGCTACTAGGCTTCCAAATCCATTTCACCATCATCATCGTCATGATCGTAAGGGATATCATCAAGGTCTATCATTTCGGAAATTTCTTCTACTTCAGTTAGATACTCAGATTCTTGATGTTCGCGTTCGATTAGACGACCAGTTGACTTCAGCCATTCCAAGAGAATAAATTCATTACTTGTACGAATTACAGGCGCTCGCTGGTTACGAGGTTCTTCACGCAGAGGACTTATAGGCATAAGAAAAACTCACTTTAAACTACAGGTTAGCGTACAAAAACGTCAAAATTGTACATTAGGGTTAAAAGTCTTGTATGACAAGTCTTTTTTCAACAGACAAAATATGACCCATTGAAGTTTTGTCTCAAGTCCATTTAGCTACTTACCATTAAAATGTCACAGTGTCAGTTTTAATAATAAATATTTCAGTGGATGCAATATATATTACAAAGCATTTGGTACCTTAATGAGAGTTTCATACATATCAGAGGGTAATGCAGACAGTCTATTCGCTACAGCGACTGCATCAGCTAAGTTACTAAATTGACACCGGACTATTTCTTGTCCATTTCCTGAAGGAAATCGTTTCCTAGCTTTATTAGATACAGCACAAATAATCGCTAAAGCTTTGGCGAACCCGTCTTTTGTCAATATTCTTTCTTGAGCGAACCCTTCAACAGGGATAAGACAAACCTCAAATCGATAGCCCGGTCTAGGAGAAACAGCTATGTCGATATATGGTTTATCTTCTTTTCTGATTCGGCGTAAATATTTGGCTGTTAAATTAGTGTCATGCAAATCAGTCCCAAGGGCGTAAGTAAAAAAGCAATCTTCTGTGAGGGATTCAGGACGAGTAATTATATCCGTAGGCATAAGTTCTAGTAGTATCGGTATGTTGTCTGCATGTGTAACACACTATACTTGTCCGTTCTTCTTAGCACATTTTTTGACAGTTAGATGTATCAGTGTCAAGCGAGACATTGAAATACATTTTGACTAAAATTTCATTTTTTGAAATACTTGTGACATCAAACACCTTCAGAATCAAAGGGTGTAGAGATTTAGATTCGGAGAGGGGTCTATATAGTCAGTTACATAACCGAAAATATTTCTCAACATAATAGAATCATAACATAGGTGACGCCAAATCCTGCGATCGCTTCTCCTGACAGCATCGGTGAATCCCTAAAAGCGATCGCGATCGCAAACTATCTGAATATTTATTTATACTTATCTACTTATAAACTGAGTAAGAACTGCTACATTAACGTAATTATGGAGAAGCTTAAATATATTTTGGGAATTTAGAGCTGTTTGAAAAACGATTTTTATGGCAATTTTATTTCTTTTTTTAAAGAAAAATCTGAAGCTTTCACTTAATATTTAGTTTTGATTATTAAGACTTTTTAGAGGTTTTAATCAGTAATTAATATACTTTATTAATTACTTGACAAACTGCACACTATTAAAACTTAGTCTGAATTTATAGTTTGCGGCTATTTATCTCAAAGTTGTGGATTTTTCAGCGTTTTTTGTGTTTGTCACGACATCAAAAAAAATAAATAGTGGTTTATGCTACCTAACGAAATCATTAATCGTGCCATGCACGTTATTGACTCAGTGCTACTACGGTTTTCGTAGTGTAGGTAGTAAAAATAGACTTTCTGAGTCCTTTTCAAATAGGGCTATACCAACCAATATTTCCGGCATTTTCTCACTGGTGTTTAAGTTAACAACTTATACCAGTCTTAGATAAAACTGCGCTCAACACATAAGTTAAAGCGTAGTAATATCTCGTAGGTTAAGGAGTAAAAACTAACACATATAAGATGTTGGAATCTTGGATTGCGTCCTTCAAACGCCACTTGCTTCTCCCTTGGAGTCAAAGGAGGGTCTGGCGTAGCTTGCTTAAACGCAGAAAAGCTGGAAAACCCTTATACATCTGTGGTTTTCAAGCCGAGATGTGTAGTAGCAATCACTTTTTAGATTGGTATTAGCCATGAGTAACAGCGATCGCAAAACCCGTTAGAACGAGCTACGATTCCGTCTCTACTAAACTTTTTTGAGGTATTCAATGAACAAGATTAATCTGTACAAACAACACCAGACCAAAAATCAGGTATTGATTTTTACTTCTTTGACTGTTTTGGCTTCTTCATTATTACTACCCTTCCAACAAGCCTTTGCTGCAACATTGACTACTGTTGTAAATTTCAACGGCACCAACGGAGCTAGGCCAGAAGCTGGTGTACTTAAAGGTAACGGTACTGACAACAATCTTTATGGAACTACTTCTGCTGGTGGCACTTCTGGCAAAGGAACTGCATTCAAGTTAACTCCTACTGCTTACACTACTCTGACCACACTGATAAACTTCACTGGAACCTCTGGAACCAACAAAGGGACTAATCCAGTTGCTAGATTATTCCAAGCAGCCGATGGCAATTTATATGGGGCAACCTTTGTAGGTGGTACAAGTGACCTCGGTAGTGTGTTTAAGTTGGCAAAAACAGCTTTTACAACCCTGACAACTCTTGCAAATTTCACAGGTACTAATGGGGCTAACCCAGCAGGCCGACTGATTACAGGTACTGATGGCAATTTGTGGGGGACAAGCTCTACAGGTGGGGCCAATAATAAAGGAACTATATTCAAGGTTTCGCCTACTACCGGGGCACTCACCACCGTCGCAACCTTTAGCGGTACTAATGGAGCAAATCCATTAGCAAGATTGCAACTGGCTAGTGATGGAAACTACTATGGCACTACCTCTACCGGGGGAGCAAGTGGTAACGGAGTTGTGTACAAGTTAACTCCCGCAGGAGTACTGACTCCATATAGCTTTAGTGGTGCTAATGGGGCAAATTCGCAGTCTGCATTAATTGAATCTAGCGGATTCCTCTACGGCACTTCTAAACTGGGTGGAGCCAACAATAAAGGAGCTGTATTCAGGGTTCCACTCGGTGGCGGTACACCCGTTTTAGTTGCTAGTTTTAATGGCACTAATGGGGCCAATCCAACGGCTGCACTCATCAAAGCAAGCAATGGTAACTTCTATGGCACAGCTTCTGCTGGTGGGGCAAATAACAAAGGAGTTATCTATCAGCTGACTGGGGCAACCATCACCGGCTTAATTAGTTTCAATGGCACTAATGGGGCAACGCCAGAGTCCACGCTAATTCAACTCTCGAATGGTGATTTTTACGGTACTGCCTCTTTTGGCGGTACTTCTAATCTAGGAACTGTGTTTAAGTTTGTAATCTAGTTCCAAATCTAATCGGCGTGTAGAAAATGGTAAAACGTACATTTGAACGTTTACCATTTTTCTACAATCGATCTAAACTTTTCAAGACAGGTTATTTGAATTTCGGTGACTCAATAAGCTAACGCCCCTACATATTGCACTATTTTCCGTGTAGACCGTAATTAGTCATTAGACCTCTTGCAAAAATATATTTTTGCACTCTTAGGGAAAAGGGAAAAGGTTAAAGGGAAAGGATTTTGAGTTTTTTACCCTTTTCCCCTGCCCCTTATCCCCAGAGGGGGCCCCACCTTCCCCTTTACCCCAACAAATGCCAAGAAGTCTATTAGTCATTTGTGTTTACCAATTGGACTTTGGACAAATGACTTAGGACAACCTCACCAGTTGATGTGCAATCTTATTTGCGTAACAGCTTACTGTTTCATATCATGTTCGCTCTGAAGAAGCCTAAAGAGCCAAAACTATGCTTGGTCTGCCCTAAGAGCAAGTCTACGGTCTACATACAAGTCTGAAATATTTATAGTAGCTCGCTCAGATACTTGTGAGGTAAAAAAAGTCAAGGCTTTGAAGTTGGTTGCTTGAGGCTATCTGTATGAGAAGATTGATACAATTCTCAAAGTCGAGAGGACTATACCAGTTCAATCTCGATATTTGCAATCCAGCTTCTTAAATCAGAGAAATTTGGTTTTAGATAAATCTTAATATCATGTTAACTTAACTTTAGAATACTGATGTAGAATATAGAACTTTACTACAGGTTTATAATTTAATTAATAATGAATGATGTTAAAGCATGTTGAATTAGATTGGCTGTAAAATTCTATACAATAATTAGTTATAGTACACATAGGAAAATTAGCAAATGTTTAGACAAAGTTCTCACAAGAGAAACTTTTTCAAAGCTTTAATTGGTAGTGCGGCGAAAGAATCTCACAAGGTAAGACAGGCATTTAAATCCTGTCTGACCATTCTGCTTGAATCTGTACCTTTTTTGATTGCTTGTGCTGTATTGGTTAGCGTTATCAGCCTCAAAAGTCCTATACTGGTGTTTTGTTTACTTGTTGGTAGTTTAATTGCAGTCATCACCCAGCAAATTGGCCAGCAAGTGAATTTACCAAGGCGATCGCTAATATTATTACAAATTTTAGCAGCAGCGATCGTTCTGAGTTTATATTGGTTAGACTGGTTTGCAGCCCCTGCACAAGCTCAATTTTTTGGGAAAGCTGAAGACTTTTTCAAAAACAGCTTCCGTGGTTCAGCAACCACTGGTGGTGATAGCAACACAGCAATAAGTTTGATATTTAATGTGTTGCGGGCAATTTACTTACTCTATATTGCAATCTCCCTAGTTGGTGTGATTAACGCAGTGCGTAAAGATGAAGATTGGCAAAGTATCGCCAGAACTCCCCTATTAGTGGTTGTTGCTGTTACCGTTGCTGATGTACTTACAGGCTTTGTAATTGGCCCTAGCCCTAATAGATAATTTAGATATTTCAAATGTCTCAAGAGCGGGAACAAGAATTTCGTCCAGTCAATCAAGTTCTGGGAAGCCAACCTTCACTAGGGCCAATTCCTGCCGATCAAATTCTTCCTTGGACGGTAATTGCCTTAGCCTCCTATTTTATTATCAATGGAATTTTTGGGGGGATTTTCCAAGAAGAATTTCAAAAATGGTTGTGGACAATACTAATGACTGGTTGGGGAATCGGAACTTGGTGGATTTTAACTGGTGGTAGGAGTTGGAGTTTTTTAAGCAAATTTATTGGCGTTCCCGCTTGGACAAGAGGCTTTGCTCGTTATCAAAGCTTATTGGAAGTTAACCATGAAGCAAAAAATCGGAAAACAAAGCGTCGGCATCGCCGGAAATGAAAGTAGATTAACACCATTTGAAGATGCCTTGCACTTGGCGACAATGCTGCGCGTTGCAATGAATGGACGTGATATTGGCGCTTACCTGTTGACAAAAGGTACTCAAAAAGATCGGTTCTGCTTTGTTTTTGGTTTTGATTGTAAGGGAATTCATACCACCTTAAGACCTGAACAAATTGATACACTTTTTAATAACATTGAAGCCGGATTAAAAGATATTCCTAGCGGTGAAAGGATGACGCTACACTTGGGTTCTTTTAGTTCAGACAAAGAACGCCAAAAAGAGTTAGCAACATTAATCAGAAATGCATCATCGCGAGATATCAAATATTTATTGATGGCGGAGAGAGCCAGAATTAAAGAATTAACTATTTCTGGGATTCGTAAACCTAAATTTTTACGGATTTATGTGACTTACACCATTGAATCTAACTCGCAACATGCAGATGATTGGATAGAAAAGCTTCTAGTCAAAGCTGAATCCTGGTGGTTGAAATTTAAAGGCGATCTTTTAGAAGTAGAAAATCAACGTATTGAAACCCTGATTACAAATGCTTACAATCAGGGCTTTCTCCGCTGGGAACAAATCTTATCTAACAAAATGGGATTGGATGTCAAACCTTTGACTGCTGATGAACTGTGGGGGGAAATCTGGAAAAGGTTTAATGATACGCAGCCAATAGCTATTCCCCAGTTAATGACTTTAGATGAAGAAGGATTACACGAACAAGTCAATTCAGATTTAGCGAGTACTAAATTACTTCTAGACAATATCCACGGCACAACTTTGCTGATGGAATCTAGTGTACCTTGTGCCGATCGCCGCTGGGTTAATGTTAATAATCGTTATATTGGCGCATTGTCATTTCTCGAAAAACCCGGTGGTTGGACTAATAAATCGGCTCAACTGCGCTATTTATGGGAACTGTTGGCCAGAGAAACAGTAGTAGATACAGAAATTTTTTGTGAGTTGACTGCTGCAAATCCAGCATTGGTAAAAACTACTCTGCAACGAGTGCTGAAGCAGTCAAACATGACAACAATCATGGCTCAAGAAAAAAGTAAAACGATTGATGTCAACGCTCAATTAAAGTTGAAGAAGTCGGTAGCAGCACAAGAGCAGTTATTTGAAGGTGCAGTTCCGATTTATACGAGTGTTGCTATATTAGTGCATCGTCCAACTTTAGAAAAATTAGATGAGGCGACAAGATATATTGAAAACTGTTTTCAACGTCCAGCCAGAGTAATTAGGGAAAGTGAATATGCCTGGAAAATTTGGCTGCAAACTCTACCAATAGTTTGGGAGGGTTTATTGGCAACACCTTTCAACCGTCGCCAACTATATTTAACCAGTGAAGTTCCGGGATTAATGCCTCTAGTTTTAAGTAAAAAAGGTGACAAACAAGGCTTTGAGTTGATTGCTGAAGAAGGTGGAACACCCATACATTTAGATTTATTTAATCAGCACAAAAACTTAGCTTTGTTTGCGACAACTCGTGCTGGGAAATCGGTGTTGGTGTCAGGGATTTTAACTCAGGCTTTAGCGCATGGGATTCCAGTTGTGGCCTTAGATTTCCCTAAACCTGATGGGACATCTACTTTCACTGACTACACAGAGTTTATGGAGAGGAATGGAGCCTATTTTGATATTTCCAAACAATCGAATAACTTATTTGAACAGCCAGATTTACGATCGCTAGAAGCAGAACAACAGCGCGATCGCTTTAACGATTATACTGCCTTCCTGGAATCAGCGTTAATGACAATGGTTTTAGGATCGTCGACTGAAAGTCAAATTTTATCGCAAACCGTGCGATCGCTGCTCAACTTGGCTCTAGAAGCCTTTTTTAGAGATGAGGGCATCAAAGAGCGATATCGACAGGCGATGGAGGGCGGATTTGGCACTCTTGCTTGGCAGAAAACCCCCACTTTAAAAGATTTTCTTTTCTTCTGCTCACCAGAACACTTACAGCTAAGTTCTTTAACAGGCAGAGTCGAAGACGCTCTCAGTCAAATTCAGTTACGCTTACGCTTTTGGCTTTCTAGCCGCGTGGGACAAGCCATTTCTGCACCATCCAGCTTTCCTACCGATGCACAACTTTTAGTTTTTGCTCTGAGAAACTTATCAGATAGTGAAGATGCAGCCGTACTCTCATTGAGTGCTTATTCAGCCGCACTCCGACGCGCATTAGGTAGTCCAGCTTCCATATTCTTTATCGACGAAGCACCAATTTTGTTTGAGTTCGAGCAAATTTCTGATTTAGTTGGTAGAATTTGTGCGAACGGCGCTAAAGCCGGTATCAGAGTCATCTTATCAGGACAAGATCCTGACACCATTGCTAAATCTAAAGCTGCATCAAAAATATTGCAAAACCTGACAACACGATTGATTGGACGCATTCAGCCAGTTGCAGTGGATAGTTTTGCAGATATCTTGAAATATCCCCGCCAAGTTATTTCTCGTAATGCCTCAGAAAGCTTTTTTCCCCGGAAAGAAGGCGTTTATAGCCAATGGTTATTAGATGATAACGGTATTTATACATTCTGCCGTTACTATCCAGGTTACGAACAATTGGCAGCAGTTGCTAATAACCCTTATGAACAAACTGCACGTAGCCAAATGATGCAAGTTCACAGTGATAAATATGAAGCAATTTCTGCGTTTGCACGTCAATTAGTGGCCACTCTGCGTAGTAGTTAATACTAAGTAAAAGAAGTTTGGATTTTAGATATAGCGTAACATTAGTGATTTACCGATGTCTTTTAGATTTACTGCACCCACTCTTGGGTTGCAGCTTAGGGATTTGAGAATAGCGTCAAGGTTTTAACCGAAAAACTAATTCTATTATCCAAAATCAGCACGGCTCAAAAGCTAAATTGTGATCTCACTATATAATGTAGTTTACCTTTTTCAGGCACAGATATATGCGAAAAACTACCATTTTTACTTTTACCTTGCTATCATCCCTGGCAATACTACCAGCAGTAGCACAAGTTCAGACGAGCGGATTAGGTCAGGTTTGGAGTGACTTTCAATCCTATTCCAAAGATATGCAAGATTACTTTCAATATAATAATTTGAAGGATACCTTAAACCCTTTAGAAGAAGGTCAGAGTCGAATTGCTATTGAGAATGCCAAGGGAGATTTGAAGATACCTAACCCCGTTGCTGCGGGACAAAAAATTCGTGATGATTCAATTAACTATTCTTATAATTCAGATGCTAAATCCAGTCGTTTTGAAAATAATGCAGCAGTGCGGGGAAATTTAGTTAGTAATGAACTCAATCGTATAATTACCCGTGGAGTAGCGGTAGGTGTTCTCGGTAAAAATGGACAAATTCGGACAAAAACGAAGTTAGAAAATACTGAGAAAAGTCTGGAAGATATTGAGACATTAGCCCAGGCAACAGAGGGTACTAATGAGACATTTCTTACTCAAATTAAGACCAGTATTGATGCAGTTAGAACACCTGATCCAGCTGCAAATGCTATTTCAGGCTTGGCGCAATTGCTAGGTGCTAGTCAAGTGCAAATGATGAGAATTCAACAGGAACAAATAAAAATTGTAGCTGAAACATTTGGTCAGACATTACAAAATAATCAGGCTTTGCAATACTCTAACTTAAACTTAGCAAACATTTCTCAGCAAGCGGAAGAGGCGAATCGCGCTCGCCGAGTAGAAACATCTACAGAAGCGTCGCGACTTTTACGAGCGACTTCTCAACTAGATTTGTTTGGCAGAAACGTTAATAAGTAGGATTTTCATAAAACAACTCTAAACTTCTAGACAACTTTTAAAATACTTTAACTTCTGACAAACCAACAGGAAATCTAAAAAAACAGCCCATAAACTTAAAATGCAAGTTGCTATTAAACTAATATTTGCCCAAGTAGGCATCGATCAGATTCTCGATACTGGTGCCGCAACTTCCCAAAGTATTGCCGAAGGTTGGGACAAACAATGGCTGGATTTATTACAAAATAACACCAGTAATAACTTGTATGGAGCGCTGACAAATCTGGGTATTTTTTTTGCTGTAGGAACGTTGTTATTTTTTATGATACAATTCCTCAAAGACTTAATATCCTACGAATACACACGTCCCATATCAGCTTTAATTTGGCCTTTTATTGTGGTCGTACTCTTAAGTAATTCAGGCAATGGAAGTATACTGTCTAATCTGACGCTGGGACTGCGGAATTTTTTAAACACTGTGAATCAGCAAGTAGTGGTATCAGCAGATGCAGATAAAATGTATCAGCAAGCATTGAATATGAGTGTTGCTGAGGAAGTAGCTGGTTCTTTTCTACGTCCTTGTCAATCTCTTACTGGCGAACAACAAAGTCAATGTTTTGTGAAAGCTTCTGAAAAAGTTAACGTTCTCTGGCAGAAATATAGAGATACTTATGGAAATAAAAGCTGGATAAATAGACTACAAACTAAGGTAGATAATATCAGATATGGCACTGGCATTGTATCAGAAACCTCTTTTAATTCTCTGTTAGGTTCTACAGTCCAAACAAGCATCAAAAACTTTTTAGTTTCCTTACAATATGCCTTCCAGAATTTGATAGAAGCTACGATGTTGTTAATAGCAGCTTTAGGGCCAATAGCAGTAGGTGGATCTTTACTACCTGTAGCTGGCAAACCCATTTTTGCATGGCTGACTGGATTTTTATCTATTGGAATCGCCAAAATTTCATTCAATATTATTGCTGTGCTGACTGCCGCAGTGATTGTCAATGGGCCAGGACAAAATGCTAATGTAGATCCAGATTTAATGTGGTTCATAATTTTTCTGGGGATTTTAGCACCAATTTTATCTTTACTTGTGGCTGCTGCTGGTGGTTTTGCAGTCTTCAGCGCAATCAGCAGTACGGCTTCTTTAGTAAAGGAGAGGATATAGAAAATTAAAAATTAAAAATGAATAATATTGTTGCAAGGGTTGTAAATAGTAAGTATATGCAAAACATCATATATAATAGCTGAAGTTTTTGCAGCAGGAGGTGAGAAAATGGTGCGTTTACTAGAAAGAAGACAAAGAACAGGAAGTGTTTTGACGTTTTTTGCGATCGCAACTTTCAGTTTACATATATTAGTTTTATTTTTATTCTTATTACAAGGGCTAAATATTCGCCAACTCAGTTTGAGAAAACCTCCTAACTTTGTGCAATTAATCAATGGTAAACCAGTAGCTAATATTGATGATTTAGCAAGAGAACCAGAAGCAATTCGCCAATTTATCAGCAAAACGATGATATCAATGTTTAGCTGGTCTGGAACCTTACCACCACAAAACATTGAAGAAATCGCAAGCCCCAAACCAGATTTAGGAATACTGATTAACACACCTCAAGGTGGTAGCCAAAAAATTAGTACCAGCACTTGGGTAGCTAGTTTTGCCTTATCAGAAGACTTTCGTAAAGGTTTCTTAAGCACAGTTGCAGAAATGACACCGCCAGAAGTTTTCTCGGAAAATCCCAACCAAGCGATGACTTCACAACTAGTAATTAAGAGAGTTTATCCGCCAAAACAAATTGCACTAGGGAAGTGGCAAGTGGGTATGGTAGCCGACTTAGTTCAAAAAAATCGAGTTGGTGGTGCAAAACTTATAACTCCTTTTAATAAAGATTTCCTTGTACGTGCATCAGATTATTTCGCTAATCCCCAAGCCGACAATAGCACCGACTTGCAAAAAGCAATTTATAGTGTCCGCACTGATAGACTAGAAATTTATGAAATTCGTAACTTATGTTTGCTAGATGACTACAACTTGAACCCAGATAAATCAAAACAATGCGAAACTGGACAAACATCTGATAGTTTTATCAGATAATCACTTTTTTATGTGAAGATAATTAAATTTATACGATTAATTATTAATGCAATTACTCAAGCCAGAAAATAAAAAAAATAGCCCCTTACCGTTGTTAGCAGTAGGAACCTTTGGGTTACATCTATTTACCTTGCTGTTACTAATATTTCATGGGTCTATGTTACAACAGTTAGGTCGACAACTCACTCCTCAAAGTTTAGTGCAACTTGTTGATGGTCATGCTATAACGGTAGACCCCCAACCCAATTTAGAGCGGCAACCAGAGACGATTCGGCGCTTTGTGGGTGAAACTATGAGTTTAATGCTTACCTGGTCACAACAACAGCCACCAACACAAGTCTGGGAAATTACCTCCCAACTGGTAGCTGATGATTTTAAAGAAAAACTTAAGGCAGAAATTACTAATTTAAATCCAGATAGCCAATTTGAAAATGTTAATAGAGGAGCGGAGAATGTCTTAGTAATCCAAAAAGTTTCTCAACCGAAAGAAATAAGTAATGGCAAGTGGAAAGTAGAGATACTTGCCAATCAATTAATTTTTAACAGTTATGATAAATTAGGAAAATCAGTTTCCTTTAATAAACAAATTTTAGTTAGAGCAATAGATCAACCTGTAACTTCACTACCAAATGCAGCATTACCATCGCAGTTTGCAGCTTATCGCCTTGGAGAATCCAGATTAGAAATTTATAATATATGTGAAATTAAAGATAATAATTGTTCTGGAAATCCAAACTAGGCTCTACCATGACCCGATACTCAATTCCTGCCCAAACGCCTCCCCAAAATGGATTTACTTTAACTACCGACGATCACCAACCAGAAGTAGAATCTGTAGATTGGGAATCGCGGATGTCAAGGTTGGTCGGCTTTGAAGAAGAATTTTCTTCTAGTGATACCCAAGGATTGGAAGACTCTGCAACGCTGTCAGAGCCGCTTTCTCAACCGCAAGAAGTTCAGACTAAGCAAGCACTCTCATCTAATCCCTTTGCAAAGTTAGGCTTGGTAGGGGCTGCTACCTTAGCGATTGTTTTGGTAGGTGGTGTGTTTTTGTCTCAGTTGATGAGTGGCAGCAATCAAAAGCCAAAAACTATTGTTTCTCCACCAGTGCAAGAGCAGCCTACTGATGAATCTATCTCTCAACAGATGGAAGCCCAAGTAGATACTCTCAAAACGAAATTAGCCCTGACTGAACAAGCACAGATGGTGAAAGCTGCCCAACAACAGCTGAGAATTGCCAAATCAACGCCGACAGTAGCCTTACAACAACCGTCAGTTAGACAGAAAGTGATCCCAACACCCCCACCAACACCTTACGTCCCTCGGACAGTGACAGTTGAGCGCGTCATTAGAGTACCTGCTTCTCAACCTTCGCTATCGCCTCAGCTACCAGTTGTGAACCCCACTCAACCAGTAGTTAATGTAACTCCACCACCTCCACCAAGCCCATTTGCAGAGTGGGCAAGGTTAGCAAAGTTAGGTAGCTATGGTCAAGTCAATCCTAGCAATCAACCGACTAGTAACATAGCTACTTTGGAACCTGCAAACAATGCGCAGCCGCAGCAAGAGGAAACCCCACAACCGGACAATTCTGCGGTCAGTCAAGCCCAACCGCAGGGACAGAAATCTGTAGCAGTTGGGAGTAGTGCCAAAGCTGTGTTGGCGACAGCAATCTTTGGAGAAACTACTAATAGATCAGGCGGTGGTGGTGATGCAGAAGAAGCGAAAAACGTATTTGTGATCCGATTGAAAGAACCATTAAAATCTACCGATGGTGCGATCGCTCTACCCGCAAACACCGAATTCCTAGCTGAAATTGGTTCGCTTTCCGAACAAGGTCTTTTGCAGATGAACGTAGTCAAAGTTATCTCGCAAAATAATGGCAACCCCACAGAACGAAGCTTACCCAACAATGCAATTATTCTTCGCGGTACCGAAGGTAAACCTTTAATCGCAAATAAATATCCCGGTCAAAGTTCGTCTATAGCCTCGATGGATGCAGGACTATTTGTT
The DNA here is from genome assembly GCF_034530835.1 of Nostoc sp. DedQUE12b. Taxonomy (NCBI): domain Bacteria; kingdom Bacillati; phylum Cyanobacteriota; class Cyanophyceae; order Nostocales; family Nostocaceae; genus Nostoc; species Nostoc sp. DedQUE12b. Next base: position 66,409 of record NZ_JAVRCI010000017.1, read on the forward strand.
TTGGGAGGTATTGCTAAAGCAGCAGAGTTAGTAAATCGTCCTGATACAAAACTCGTGCCATATTCCATAGAATCAAAATCTCCCAACACTAGCACCGAAGACCCTAACGATACCACCACCAACACCTCCACTGGACTTGTTAGTGAGACTGAGAATAAACGCGACCTTGCAGCCGGAATTCTAGAAGGTGGTATGAACACTGTAGTACCCCAAATTGCCCAACGCAATCAACAGGCGATCGCCCAAATGTCTCAACAAGGTGGTGTTTGGTTTTTGCCAGCAGGCACAAATATTGAAATATATGTTAATCAACCAACTCAATTTTAAGGGGTAGGATTTATACCAATTTTAGATATTTGCAACCATGAAAAAGAATATTAAATTGTCAGGAAATAGCCCAAAACGTTCTTGTTTCCTACCTGTAGCTTCCTTAATTTTCTCGGTTGCTATGTTCTGGTTGGTGGGTCGCGCTGTAGCTAATAACGCCGTTCTGCGTTCCATATTTTCCTGCCAAGCACAAGGTTTAGGGGGACTAGTACCTACGGTCGACGTTTGGTATCAACAAGGAACAAACTTAAGTTTTATTCCGGCTGGAGAAGTAATTAAAAAAGTTTGGTTAAATGATCCATCACAAGTAACTATGGATTTTGATGGGCCAGTATGTATGCAGTTTGGTCAAGAAGCTAATAGTAGTTCAGGAGATTGTAAAAACTCCGCAGCAAATGTAATTCAGCTCAGACGAATTCAAAAACTAGACATTCCTGGACTTCCTCCCACTAGCAATACACTTTTAACTGTTGTTACCGAAGCCCAAGGTAAAAACAAGTTGTATACTTTTAAAGTGATATATAAAACAGATGATCCTGAATATCACACCTTAGCAGTTTTTCCCGATCCTTCTGGACAGGAAGCAGCTTGTTCGAGAGTTTTACAATAAAGTTCTAGCAAAATTACCTGATAGCCACAGAAGTTTCCCCTCGAAAAAAAGCATTAATACCTACGTATATCTGCATTGTGGCCGATCAAAAGCCCTCCTATAATTGCCTCCTCCTAAAAAACGCTTAGGGAAGATTTAAGCCTTTGGGCAGTTTTATTTCTTTACATAGCACCGTTAAGCTGAAGTGTGGGCTAGTGTTGCAGTTCAATCAATTGAAAAACGCTATAAGTTAACAGATTTAAATGATTCAGGCATTTTTAGCCGACATCTTTATAAATCTTCAGACAAAAACTAACCACAAATTCCAAAATCGTGTAAATATAAAGAAAAGCTTAAGAGGTTACAGACTCATGGTGACAGCGAAAATGATGCAGCAGCTTTGGGCTGTAATCGAGTCTACCCAGGTCAACACCCTGCTCCAGTTTGACGATGCTGCTTTAGTACAATTGCTTCTCCAGCAGTTAAAAGCGAAGCAGGGGCTTGATTCCCAGGCAGATAGCACCCTCAATACTTATATAAAATCTAAACTGCCCCTAATTCGTGATACGGCTGAAGGTCGATTATCTTTAGGGCAAGGCGGCAATCATTAGTCCGAAAAATCAAATTATTGCTCGCTGCCAAGCATACGCTCAGAGTTCAAACAGTGGAATATTATGAATAACTGGCTAGTAATTGCCCTAGTAGCTTATCTAATTGGAGCAGCGATTGAAGGGGTGAGTACAGCCAGTCAGCTATCTCATTCAATGCCAGAACTAGCTAAAAACACACAAGCTCATCCTTCAGAGTCTGACACTCGGTCTAGTTCAAGTTGGCGAGTTCTGGCCGCCATCGCCTCAGTGACTATTTGTGGAGCTTTTTGGTGGCCTTGCCGCCTTTTCCACCGTTTGATTAAAGGCAATGTTCGTTCGTAAGCCTAAAATATCAATACAGTAATTCTGAAAGCAGCTCTCGCTTACCTATGATGCAGTTTGTTCGGGTTCTGTCGCTACAGGTTGCCCAATTTTTGGCTCCGTTCCCGCAAACAGTCGTTCAATATTAGTGCGATGGCGCAAAATTACATACAACCCACCGGCAATCCCAAACAGAATATAGGGTAAAGGTTGATGCAAAAGTACCATGAAAATGGAAACTGCGATCGCGCCTGCAATTGAACTTAAAGAGACAATCCGCGATATCGCCACAACGACGGCAAACACACCCGCTGTTGCTAAACCTACCTGCCAACTCATTGCTAACAAAATCCCCAAGCTGATAGCAACAGATTTACCACCAGTAAAGCCTAAAAAAATTGATTTACTATGTCCCAGGATGGCAGCTAACCCAGATATTGTTACGAACCACGGTTGCCACAGTTGTGCATCTACCGTTGGAGGGATATAATTTTTAATTGGTTCAAAGTTGAACAACCAATAAACTAGAGCGATCGCTAATACTCCCTTTAAGGAATCAAGTACTAAAACCAATGCTCCTGGCCCTTTGCCCAAGGTTCTTAGTACATTAGTTGCGCCAGTGGAACCGGAACCAACTGCCCGAATATCAATACCTTTTAACTGCTTCACAGCAATGTAGCCAGTGGGAAAAGAACCCAGCAGGTAAGCTATGACCACAATTGCTCCGCACAGAGTTAACCAAATAGCCATAATAAAATTCAAAATTCAAAATTCAAAATTCAAAAAAGTCAAGAGATATTACTCTTGACCAATGCCCAATGCCCAATGACTAATGACTAATGACTCATTTAAAAGTCATCATCATAGTTTCTCATCATTTTGGGGTCAGGGGCAAAGGCTAACCATAGGGGAAATTGCAACAGTGACAAACTGATTTGTTCTTCTGAATCGTCAATGATAATTAAAGGCAATTGATTGGCTTTCGTCAATCGGTCTGCTTTTTGGGCGAGAGCGTCAGATGCCTCAAATAATACCACACCCCGGTCTGGGCCGAAATCTGGGCGACCGATTCCTAGACAATCTTGCAAGCCGCGCCGCCATTCACCTAATCGCTCCGGTGTATTAGCTAAGACTAAAGTACGGACGCGATCGCCATACAGCTTGTGTAATATCGAAATTGCAGCTGAGGCAATCAAAATATTTTGTAATCGGCTACCCATTGTCCGCAAACCACCCCGTCCTCCTTGGGTAAAAAACCAGTTGGAGATTCGTTCAGCGTGGATTGGTTCAAAGGTACGCCGTAGTTGCCACGGTGGCCCGTAGTAATCTGGTTTATTACGGTATTGGTCAATGAGGCGGCGAATTTGCTTTGTCGTATCTTGAAACTGCTGTTGGGCAAATTGGGGTATTCCAGGTTGGGGTTCAGCTGGTTTAGCCTCTTTTACAGCTGGCCTTTCTCTTTCTACCACACTTGGCGTCAGTTGCAGCTGTTCAGCAGCAGAGGCCAAATCCTGTAAGCTACCCGTGAGATAGTCTTTAAAACCTTGCACCCGAATTGCCAAGTCTTGGGATGTACCAGCAAAAGTGGTTCGCATCTCATTGCGGATACGTTCTTGACGGCGTTCTAGTTGTTCTACAGAAATTTGCAGCGTTTGTTTGCGTTGTTCTAACTGCACCAGCGACTCTTGCACGAGTCGCCCTAGTGAGGTTTGAGTTTCACTCACCTGTGTCTGAAGCTTTTCGTAAGAAGCTTGCAGCTTGGCTATTTCTGACTTGAGAGCTACTTCAGTACTCTGCAACTCTGCTATCCGCTGCTCTGCTTCTACATATAATGAATAATTTCCTGATTCTATATCAGACCCCAGGGCGACATTTTCCGGTTCTAATTGCGCTACAAACTCGCCATTGGAATTTTCTGTTAGCTCTACTGTAGAATCTACCACTTCTGCACTGGAAATGAGTGGCTCAAAATTTGTGTAGTCCTCTGATGATGAGCTAATGGCTTTTGTGTCTACCACTGACTCAACTGATGGATTTACCGGATGTTCAACTGCATTGTTCTCTTCTGGTTTTTCTGTCAACCGCTCATCAATTGGTTCTGGGGTTTGAGATGCCTCTGGGTTCATAAACAATAGTGTAATTCCTATGACGCGAATAAATAGCTTTCAGAAATATTACAATTGACCTGCCATAAAAGTCCTGAGCATGAGTGCTGAGTTCTGTCTGAGTCTATATCAAAACGACTCAGAACAGATGGCACTCAGCACTAAATACGCGGACAACGTTGTTCTAAACAAGTTTTCAAGGTGTTGGGGTCAAATAAAATTGGCAAAAAGTGAATACTTTTAATTTCTTTAAAGTAAAACAAAATGGGGACTCTATTCCAAAAGATCCGCCAGTTTTGCCATTCTTGGTAGGGAAAGCGTCGAATCAATTTTTCGCCTCTGTAAATATCTAAGTCAGTAGCGGTAAATTGCAAACGCAGCGTTAACGCCTGAAACATGAGAAACAAACCAAACAGCGTGAGAACGGAGCCTACCCAAGGTTGTACCAACAATAGTGGAATCGCGGCAATCACTAACACTATCGGTATGTTGTAACTAGGCTTGAGTTCCACAGTTGATGTGGAGTTAGAAGCAAATGAACTGGTCACAGTCTTAAATCCTGCTTTGTTTATTAGGCATCTCTCCTATTTTAGGAGTCAGGAGTTAGAAGTTAGAGTTAAGAGTTAAGAGTGAGGAATTTTAACTCATAACTCATAACTCCTCACTTCTAACTTTTATAGCCCTATGAATGCACTGCCAGTCCCCTGAAACATTAACCAAGAAAGAAAGAAGTTGCTCACAAATATAATCAGCAAGGCAGTCACAACAGCTGTTGTAGTTGACTGTCCTACACCTTTGGCACCTCCTGTTGTCGTCAACCCCCAACTGCAACCAATTACAGCAATTAAAATGCCAAAACAACAAGCTTTAATCATGGCGCTAAAAATATCCCAGATGCCAAGAAAGTTACGGGCTGAGTCGAGAAATACCGTATCAGACAGGTTGTAGATATTTGTCGCAACTAAAAATCCTCCGAACATCCCTGTCACTAAAGACAGAAGGGTTAAAATTGGTAGCATGAAACAGCAAGCAAGAACGCGGGGGATAACCAGGTAATCAATTGGATCTGTTCTCAACATCAACATGGCATCGATTTGTTCTGAGACTCGCATGGTACCGATTTCTGCTGCAAAAGCAGAACCGACTCGCCCGGCCAAAATCACTGCTGTCAACACAGGAGTGAGTTCTCGTGTCAACGCTACAGAAAGGACTCCGCCGATAATGTTTCCTGCGCCAAAGTTGATAAATTCCCGCGCCACCTGAATGGTAAACACTGCGCCAACGAAAATAGCTGTCAATAGGGCAATAAATAAGGAATCTGGCCCAACTGCTGCCATTTGTTCTAAGGTGTTGCGCCGATGGATTTTGCCTCTCAATAGGTGAACTAGTACTTGCCCACCCAGAAAAATCGCCGCCAGCAGCCGCTGACTCCATTCCCCTAAACTGGATTTGGATGTAGTCTGGTTCAATGTTCTGTAGCTAACTCGGTAACTGCCTTAAGAATAGCGGAAGTCATGGGAATGGGGAATGGGGCATTAGGAGTGCTGAGTGCTGAGTTAGGAGTTAAGAGTTAGAAGTTAAGAGTTTTGTTTATCTCCTTGTCCCTTTGTCCCCTCATCTCCCTCATCTCCCCTGCTCCCCACTTCCTCAAGGAGGCTAAATATTAACTTAGATTAAAGGTGTTCTCAGAAAATGAAGCTATTCTTAAATGTGCTGCAAAGCAATAAATAAGTAGTACCTTGGTTATAATCTCCATTTTGCAAGGGTTTTGTAGATTTTCGCCGCTTTTTTATCCCCAGCATGGGCTGTAACTGCTAGCCTTTTATTTTAATGAAAACTTAAGATTTTTGACAGATTCGCTGCTCTGGAGCGATCGCCCGTATTGTAGAAAATGACAAACCGCTATTCAGCTTTTGTCTTCTCTACTCACGGAGTTTGTCTTAAATGACTATTTTTACTAACTTTCTCCGCTCCCTAGTACTTACAATCATTTTTAGTTTTATCGTTCCCATATTTTTTGTTGGCGGCGGATTGCTCCTTCTATCCCTCGTTGGTCACTTCCCTGGCTTACAAGACTTAACTGAGGCGATCGCTACTGAGATTATGCATTTTCTCGCCACCTTCGGCAGTGGAACTCCCCTACGCGGATTATTTGTAATTAGCTTAACCTGTAGTTTCGTTGGGGCGTTGTTTGATATGTTCGTGTATTATCGGTATCAAATCTTACGTATAGATTCTTGAGTAGTGAAATCGCTTCATCAGGAGATTATTGGGCTGTAGAAGACAGAAAAAAGTCATATTTCCCAGAGTGAAAGTACTACTAGTCTTAACCTAAATAGAGATTAGTGTTGCTGAATGAATTTGTATTAATTAAATTGAGTGTCGAAGTAATTGATTAAATATTTATATATTCTTTAGTTATTAGTTATTAATTACTGACAACTAGTAAACGTGTGCGACCTTAGTAAAATCAGTCCTCAAACATTCAAAAAGCCAGAATAACAAGGCATTGAGAGCTTTGAATTTTGCAAAATAGCTAAAATAGCCTTTCTAAATCATCAGGTTAACGCTAAACTAGAGTTTGGCATTTTGTGCTAGCCGTAATCTTTAAGGGTTTGATTAGCATTAATTGAGAATATCAAATAAAACTCACTGAAAAATATAAAAATTTCCTTAAAATTTTGATGAACACAATGCTTGCTCATGTTTCTTAACAGAGGAAAGCAGGTCGTCCGACCGTTGGGGATCTTATATTGAATTTATTACGAGGTATGTTGACAGCTCATGGTTTGGCCGTTTAAGCCCAAGTTTAGAAAACAAATTGCGCGGATTGAAATTACTGGTGCGATCGCCAGTGCTACTCGCAAACGCGTCCTAGAAGCGCTGAAAACTGTAGAAGAAAAAAAGTTTCCGGCTTTATTGCTACGTATCGATAGTCCTGGCGGTACAGTTGGAGATTCCCAAGAAATCTACAGTGCCCTAAAGCGTCTGCGCGAGAAAATCAAAATCGTCGCTAGCTTTGGCAATATTTCGGCTTCTGGAGGAGTCTACATCGGTATGGGAGCCGAACACATCATCGCTAACCCAGGTACGATTACGGGTAGTATTGGTGTGATTCTGCGTGGGAATAACTTGGAACGCTTGCTAGAAAAAGTTGGTGTTTCCTTCCAGGTAATTAAGTCTGGTCCTTATAAAGACATTTTGGCTTTTGATCGGCAACTGACCGAACCAGAAGAAAACATCTTGCAAGAGTTGATTGACACAAGTTATCAGCAGTTTGTCCAAACGGTAGCTGATGGTCGATCTTTAACGGTAGAAGCTGTAAAAAGTTTTGCCGATGGTCGGATTTTTACTGGACAGCAAGCCCTAGCCTTGGGTGTTGTAGACCGTCTGGGCACAGAAGAAGATGCCCGTCGCTGGACAGCAGAACTGGTTGGTCTCGATCCAGAAAAAACTCTCTGCTATACCCTAGAAGAACGTAAACCCTTATTGAGTCGCTTTATACCAGGAAGTCGTCAGTTTTCATCAGGAATTGGGGCTGGTATTGATTGGCTCGAATTTGAAATGTCTACTAGTGGTTTACCTCTGTGGTTATATCGACCCTAAATATGAGTTAGGAGTTATGAGTGAGGAGTTAGGAGTTAAAAATCCTAACTTTTCATTCTCAACTCTTAACTCCTCACTTTTGTGTTTTAAGGAGGATTTTGGCGTGGACTGGCAAATGCGGGCTATTCGCGGAGCAACAACCGCTTCAGAAAATACTGTTGAGACAATCCGAGAGGTAGTTACAGAACTACTAAATGAACTGGAAAACCGGAATCAATTCCAGCCAACGGATATCATTAGTGTGACTTTTTCTGTGACACGCGATTTGGATGCAGTTTTTCCAGCTGCGATCGCAAGAGTGCGTCCTGGTTGGGATAATGTGGCTATGTTGGATGTGCAGCAAATGCACGTTGAAGGCAGCTTACAGCGCTGCATTCGCTTTTTAATCCACGCTTATCTGCCAGCCTCCGCCTCAATTCATCATATCTATTTACGCAACGCCGCTAGCTTGCGTCCCGACTGGAGTTTGCCTCAGACTTTACAAGCATCACAGCAAGCAGTTAAGTCAAAAGTGTAAACTACTTAATATTTTTAAGGTGAAATCCAGTTTTCCAACTGTAAATTAGAAATGCGGCTGTAGTGACGAATATTGTGTGTTACTAAATGTAATTTTCTGCAACTGCAACACTAGCAATTAGTAAATCAAATTCACCAATAGTTTGTCCTATTCTACGGAGTTCTGCTTTAATTCACCATACTTTCTGAGAGCAGGAGCGGTTAAAGGTACAACGGGTAAGTTTTGAATAAAGTCTTCTGCACGAGTTAAGTTTTCTACTACTCGTCGAGAATTATAAGCACCGAAATACAACTCAGCAACGGTGATACTGCAAATACAAATTTGCTCCCATCCTATTTCTCTAACTTTATTACTGACTGAATTAATATCTTTCATCCAATAAATGCAAGTATCGGTATCAAGTAAATAATTCACAGACTAATGTCATTGTTAGAAATAGTATGACTATCATAAATATCTTTGACTATTTTTTCAGCATACCCACTGAAACGGAGAGAAGAATGATTCAAGAACTTGATTGGGTTATTCTGACTAGTAATATACCAGAATATAGTTTAGAAGAGGGTGATATAGGTACAGTTGTTTTAGTACATCAAGGTGGCAAAGGATATGAAGTTGAATTTGTCACATTGGATGGGGAAACTGTGGCAATTGTTTCACTCCACAGTATACAAGTACGTCCCGTTGGTAGAAGAGAAATTGCGCGATCGCGCCTGATAAATTTATAATTTATACTTCAAAATAGGAGATTTTCAAAAGGATAACTTTGCTTCCAGCGATAGGCATTAAAATCACGCTGATCTACTGAAAAAATGCGTCCATGCCCTAAATGTTCTGCTAAAATTACTAGAGAAGCATCAGCCAAATCCATTGGAAGATCAGCATATTTTTTTATTAATTCAATAATTCGAGCAGTATAGTGAGGTTCTAAATTAAAAATCGTAAATAATTCTTGTTGCAGACTATTTAGAAAAATAATTTCAGCGTCAATTCCCTTACGAGTTAGCAAAAGATAACAAGTTTCTGTGACAACAGACCATGTTGTAATTAAAGGGTCATTATATTGTTTTAAAGCTTGTTTTGCTCTTTCGTGGTGAGTGTCTTTTTTATCAATAAGAGCTAACCAAAATCCTGTATCAACGATGATCATATTTAGTTACCAATGTCTTAGATAAAACTTCTTTATAGGTTGTTGATAAATTTTCGTCAACAGAACAAGAACCAATTAATCCAATCTCATCAAACTTTTCGTAGAGACTTTTTTCCTGACTATGATTTTCTGATTCGGGTTGAGGATAACGCTTTTTGAGTAACTGAATAAAATCTAGTAGTAATATTTGAGCTTCTTCTGGTAAAGTATCAATATCTTTATATATTTCTTCAAATTTGATTACCATAATTAACTTCTAAAATTGAGGAAAGTTTTCTGTATGACCCTATTATAGACTACTTTCAAACTTGAGTTAGATGATGGGATCGCGCCTGATAAATTAATGTAAACAGTGCGATGTATACTTCCTAAATTTATCCTATTGAGTGCCTAACGATTAAAGTCGCAGCTAAAGGCATACAGCCAAATAATACTTTAAAGTTTAAAATATATTAGTTTATGCGAGACACTCGAGAAAATGAGCATTGAAGAAATTCTTATAGACAAGGTAAGAATATTACCTCCCGATAAGCAACAATAGGCGTTAGATTTTGTAGAATTTTTACTTGCGAAAATCCAAAAACAAGAATTATCTTCTCAAGATAAAAATTTAGGGGTTTCAGCTTTGACTCTGGCTCAAGAATATGTTGGTTGTGTGGAAGCAGCTTTTGCGACTCCAAAACCAGCTTTTGTCAAAGAATTTCAGCAAATCTACTCCTATTTTTCCTACTTGCTTAGTTCTCTTCAATAAAAAAACGCAAATATACGCATTCTGACGCAATTTCAGCGTTTATATACGTATAAATGCGATAAAAGTAGAAACAATTCCAGCTTTATTTAATGGGCGTTGCTGAATCTAGGGATGAATATCTTACGCAAAGGAAAATTCAATAAAATCATCCCGCATTTATGCAACATCATTTAATGCACTAACGCGATCGCACGTTTCGTTAACGCTTCAGCAGTCAATCCATTAAACGCCATCAACTCTCCAGCACTGGCTGTAGTTTCGCCACGTTTCCATGCAAAGGTGTCGCGCTTGGCTGTACTCCGTAACAGAATTGGTTCTAGCATCCCCGCAGCGCCACCTGTAACAGCAATTAGCGCATCGCCATCAAATAATTCGGCAAATTTGGCATCATCCAAGAAACCGCCTTCGGGTTCAGAACAGGTATCCCATGCAGTATCATGACTACGGTACAATTGCCGAGGATTGATCACAGAAACTATTTTCACGCCAATACCTTCAGTTTCTAAGAAAGCCGCAGCTTCAAATACTGGCATTAATGTCATATCGCCAATTACAGCAAATACAACTTGTTTATCACCAGCAATTTCATGTAATAACACTGCACCATCGCGTAACCCTTGACGAGTTTCTTCTAAAGTTGTGCGAATTGGTAACGGCGATTTACTTGCTGTAATTACAATTCCCTTATTCTTAGTTTTCAACGCCCAATCATAACAAGCTTGAATACTATTAGCATCAGGCGGAAATAATGGGAAAATATTTCCATTTCGCATCAAGGAAGCAAAGTAAGCTTCAATTTCTGGACGTTGGTGAGTCCAACCGTTGCGCCCTTGCTCTAATGCGCCTGCTGTGAATAAAGTAATAGTCGAGGGAGTTTGACGGCGTAATTCTGCCATTGATTGGGTTACAGTTTGCCAAATTGGTAATCCGTTGATGGCAAAAGATTCGTAAGAACACCACAAAGTTCTCGCGCCCATTAACGCTAAACCGGCAGCTAAACCGGCACAAGCATCTTCACTCAATGGTTCATAAACTTGTCCATTTGGTGCTTGATTATATAAGTCGTCGGTTGTCGGGTGGATAATCTTTAATGCTTGGTTGATGTTGGCAATTCCCGATGCTTCATTACCATCGGCGTTGGTGACGAGGAAATTCTGATCTTTATTTCCAACTATTCCTACCAATCGTCCCATCGCAGTTGTGGAAACTTTTGGTTCGCCACCAACTGCATATTCTTCTAAAGGTAATTCGCCTAATTCTGGTAATGGAAATTCAAATTCTGTCACCACAGTTTTTGCTGCTGGGCCACCACCGGCGCGTTCTGCATTTGTTCTAACTATTTGCCAAGCTTCCGCAGACAAAGCACGGGTTTGCAATGCACTAACAATATGGGGCGCATCCAGCGTATCTTTAGGATACAGGTTGTGAGATTTTGCACCCCGCGCGTGGACTCCTGCACCTTTGAGTTGTTTAATAATGAAGACGGTAAGTTTACCACCTAACGCCGATCGCGCTGCTTTATCTACACCCGAAAGTACTGCTTGCGTAAATTCTAGGCGTTTCTCAAAGGAAAAGGCGGTACTATCAACGTAATCCCCTGGTTGATTTTGATCGTCGAAATCTTTGGCATCCACTAATACGACTTCATCAAAACCGTTACCTTGCCAATATGCCTGCATCTCTGGGTTGGTTTTCAGGGAAACCATGCTGTGATGTTCTTGGCTGTAACCGTTCCACACCAACACCGGTAAAAAGTTGGTGACAGCAGGATAAGCTGTATGGAAGTGAGCGATCGCACTTACAATATAAGGCTCACCCAATCCACCATCACCCACTGTAAAGGGGAACAACTTATCTTTGTGCAACAGTGCAGCCGCCATTGCAAAGTGTTGTCCTTGTCCTAAAGGCCCCGCAGGTGCGAGAATACCGGGGATGTAACCAGAAAGGTGTCCTAAAAGTCCGTGCTTTTCTCGGAAGCGATCGCGCAATTCTTGGACTGTAAAAATTCCCATGTCCTCTAGCGAACGATCCAAGAACATGGCACTATAAAATCCAGGGGCATGGTGTCCCACTTCGGTAATAATGTTTTTGTATCCCAGCATGACAAGAGATGCGTAAGCTTCTGCTTGACTGGCAAATCCGCCGGGATGCCCAGAAGCTTTGCTACCAGTAACTTGTAAAGTCAGGTAGCGTAAGGCATCAGCAGCAAGTAAAGTTTGATATACAGCTGCTTTGTCTGTGGTCGATGCGATCGCTATTTTGCCCGACTCTATAGCAGGTGTTGCACCATAAGTTTCAAAATCTGGTAATGCTTCACCAAAATATTGAATCCCTTCAGAAAAATTGGGAAGCGCTGAAGATGCCTTTGCGGAAATTGCAGTCATGCTGAGTACCTTTTGACGATTAAATGAAACTGTCTGACTTTTCACGGTATCTGGGGAACCTCACTTCTATTTCTCTCTCCTAAAAGGAAAGAGACTTTGAATTTTCCCCCTTCTCGCGTCGGGAAGGGGGTTAGGGAGTTAGGTTTTTCGTGGGCTTTTCCAGATGACATGAAAATTCAGTTGAAACTGTAGATGCTCGTTGAATTTAACAAAAATTTTACATCTTCGAGGTTGTAACAGTTTATTGCTTTTTTGCAACGTTAGAATAAGTACTTTAAATGGTTACGCGACTAGAATTTCAATTAGCTTAAGTAGCAAAAAAAATATTAAGTAACAAAAAAAATTTATGAAATTACCAAATGGGCCGCAAATCCCAGCCCTTCTACAGATGCTACGCTGGATTACCAATCCTATGTCATTTATGGAAGCTTGCGCCAAAAGGTATGGGGAGATTTTTACTATCAGATTAGAGAAAAATTTTCCTCCTTTGGTGATTGTCAGCAACCCTCAAGCGCAACAGCAAATTTTGACAAATGATACCAAGGAATTAGAAGCACCTGGTGAGATGAATGAGGAGTTTGAATCTTTGCTGGGTAAGCATTCTGTGATTACCATCAGTGGGGCTGAACATCAACGCCAACGGCAATTGTTAATGCCTCCTTTTCACGGCGAAAGAATGCGAAACTATAGCCAGGTAATTACTGATGTCACCAAAGAAGTTATCAGCCAGTACCAAATAGGTAAATCCTTTAATATTCGGTCTGCTACTCAAGCTATTACCCTGCGGGTGATTATGCAAGCTGTATTTGGGCTATATGAAGGGCCTCGCGCCGAAAAACTACAGCAATTTTTGGGCGATCTTTTAGAAAAGGCTAGTTCTCGGCTAAGTGTGGCTTTGCTTTATTTTCCAGCTTTGCAAAGGGATTTTGGCCCGATTAACTTCTGGGGAAAACAGAAGCGCCTTCAGCAAGAAGCTGACGAACTCATCTACCAGGAAATTCGAGAACGTCGAGAACAAGCAGATTCATCACGCACAGATATTCTCAGCTTACTCATGGCTGCTAGGGATGAAGCCGGTCAACCTATGACTGATGAAGAGTTGCGCGATGAATTGGTGACTCTGTTGGTCGCTGGTCACGAAACCACAGCTACAGCCTTAGCATGGGCATTATACTGGATTCACAAAATACCATCAGTGCGCCAAAAGCTACTGCAAGAATTAGATAGATTGGGCGATAACCCAGACCCTAATATCATTTTCAAGTTACCCTATCTCAACGCTGTTTGCTCTGAGACGTTACGCATTTACCCAGTAGGTATACTCACTTTTCCCAGGGTAGTAAAGACACCCATATTGTTGGGTGGTTACGAACTAGAACCGGGTACAGTCGTACTTGGTTCCATTTATCTGACCCATCAACGGGAAGATATTTATCCACAACCTAAGCAGTTTAAGCCAGAACGATTTTTAGAACGGCAATTTTCTGCCTATGAATACTTGCCCTTTGGCGGTGGTGCTAGACGCTGTATTGGGCTGGCATTCGCCCAGTTGGAAATGAAGCTAGCACTTGCTCAAATCCTTTCTAGCAAGGAATTAGAACTAGTTAATAAAGGTGAAGTACGACCTAAACGCCGTGGTTTGGTGACAGGCCCAGATCGTCCTATTGAGATGGTTGTCACGAGTCAACGTCAGGTTAAGTCTCCTATTTTACAGACAAGCACTGTTTGATGCTGCGAGGTTTAATGGTTGTGTTCAGCAAACTTTCAATCATCTATACATTTAGATAGATTTTCAATGCTTTTAAACAATCCCCTATAGTCCTATTTAAAAGAGGACTATAGGGGATTTTAATATATTACAACTGTAAAAAGAATGGATTTTAAGACTGAGATTATACACCAAAATAAGGCATTTTGATATCACCAAAAGACGTAAATTTAATAGGTGTATACTAAAATAATTGAGTAAGTTTTTTCTGTAAATGCATTTAAAAATTCAGAAAAAATATTATTATTAGGTTTGTGAAAATTAATGATGATTAATTACCACTACGGTTCACTAAGTGGTAGGTAACTCCCGGCTATTCCCTGAAAATATTAAAAAAGTTTGCTCTAATTGCATCTTTTTAAGTAATATTAGGAGAATTAAGCCTTAACCTAAGCGAATTGAATTATTTGCGCTTTCTTAAATCCTAAAACTATCGAATAAACAATGAAACTATTTGATAATCTCCGCACACCAGCGTTGCTACAAACTCTGCAATTAATTGCCGAACCAACAAAGTTTTTAGAAAATAATGCAGCTAAGTATGATGATATTTTTACAGTCAAGGTAATGGGTTTAAAGTCACCACCAATAGTATTTTTTAGCCATCCCCAAACAATTAGTGATTGTTTTGCCATACCTGCACAAAAATTAGATTTTAAGAAAGCAACCCATGTATTTAAACCCTTGTTTGGAGAAAATTCTCTTGTATTTCAAGAAGCGCGATCGCACCAACAACAACGGCAGCTATTACTCCCAGCATTTCATGGCGATAATTTAAAATCTTATGGACAAGCGATTTGTCAAATTACTGAACAGTTTATACAAAATTGGACATCAGGTACAGATATTTGTATACACAAATTAATGTCAAATATCACTTTAGAAATTATCTTACAAGTGGTATTTGGGATTACTCATGGTGTGCGTTACCAACAATTAAAAGAACAATTAAGTTCTTTATTAGAAGACGTAACTAAACCTTGGTATTCCAGCTTGTTTTTCTTTCCTTTGCTGCAACAAGATTTAGGTGCATGGAGTCCTTGGGGAATTTTCTTAAAAAGACGAGAGCAAATTGACAAACTCATCTATGCAGAAATTTCTGAAAGACGTTGGCAAAATGATACTGCGCGTACAGATATTCTTAGTCTGCTGATGTCAGCGCGTGACGTAAATGAGCAACAGATGACAGATGAGGAATTACGCGATCAACTAGTTTCATTACTGCTGTTGGGTTACGAAACTACATCTGGTGTATTAGCCTGGATATTTTATTTAATTCACTCTCACCCAGAGGTTAAATATCGGCTAATGCAAGAACTAAACACCTTGGACAATCTCACAAATCCTGAAACAATTGCACAACTACCTTATCTCACCGCCGTCTGTCAAGAAACACTGCGAATTCATCCTATTGCTTTAATTTGCACACCGCGGATGGTAAAAGATAGCGTGGAAATTATGGGGCATAAATTTACATCAGAAACAGTTTTAGTTCCTTGTATTTATTTAGCACATCGCCGAACGGACACTTACCCAGAACCAGAAAAGTTTCGTCCAGAAAGATTCCTCAACCAAAAATTTTCACCTTACGAATTTTTACCCTTCGGAGGAGGTTATCGCGGTTGCATTGGTGCTGCATTTTCCATGTATGAACTAAAATTAGTAACAGCGATAATATTATCGCATTTTGAACTAAATCTTAGCGATAAACGTCCAGTGCATCCAGTGCGCCGTGGTATTACAATTGTCCCTAGCGGTGGTGTAAAAATGATTGTTACCAAAAAAGCAAAACTTAAAAGACAAACAATACTTTCTACTTGATTACTCAATCCTCCTATTTGCATATACCTCAATATAGATCCGCTCATTAGCATCTAGCCTTTACAGTAACTAGTAAGACGACATTTATAAGGTTACTATTTTATGCCTGATGAGCATCGGTTAGAGGAAAAATTTTTATCCCAAGAAGCTGAAAGAAGAATATCTGAAAAGCTAGATGATGCAGAAAAAATAGAAATAGATGTACAAACCGATCTTTTTAAAATAGTTCAGGGACAGGCGGATGGAGTTTCGGTTGCAGGACAAGGATTAACGATCGAAAAAGACGTTCGCATACAGGAAATAAAACTGCAAACAGATAGTATTAATATCAATCCATTAAGCGCTCTTTTTGGCCAAATAGAATTCAATGAGCCAGTAAATGCCATTGCTCGTATTCTACTTACAGAAGTAGATATGAACCGCACTTTGGCATCAGACTTTGTTCGCAGCAAGATGCAAGATTTTGATTTGGATGTAGATGGCAGAATTGTGAGTTTTGAGGCACAAAAAATTGAAATATTTTTACCTGGTGATGGCAAAATAGAATGTAGGGGAAGAGTAATGTTAAAGGAAAAAGGAAATACTCGCCCTTTAGCTTACACTGCGATCGCACGTCCACGCACTCATTCACAACCCGCGATGCTGGAGAGTTTTAACTGCACTGAGGGAGACGGGATTTCCATAGAAGTAGTTACAGCTTTAATGCAGAAAGCCAAAGAATTGATGAGTATACCATATTTTAAATGGGAAGATATGGTGTTTCATATTAAAGATATAAAAGTAGAAACTGGTAGTTTAATACTTCTGGTAGAAACTCAAGTGAAGCAAATACCATCATCCTCAGATATATTATCTCCTTAGTAGGATTGACAATAAAAAAAGATAATTTTTGTAACTGACGGATGATGTCAATTTAGCAAAAGTTTTTTATTATTTGGAAAGCTACTAAATTTCAAAAAAACAATTATGCAAGAGTATGATGTTGTGCTAATCGGTGCTGGGCACAATGGGCTAGTTTGTGCAGCTTATTTGCTAAAAGCTGGTTATAGCGTCCTGTTACTGGAAAAGCGTTCTGTTCCAGGTGGCGCAGCAACAACTGAAGAATGTTTACCGCAAGAAGCTCCTGGATTTAAATTCAATTTGTGTGCTATTGACCATGAATTTATTCACTTAGGACCAGTTGTTGAAGAATTAGAACTAGAAAAATACGGCTTGCATTATTTGGAGTGCGATCCGGTTGTTTTCTGTCCTCATCCAGATGGCAAGTATTTCTTAGGACATAAGTCAGTGGAAAAGACTTGTGCAGAAATCGCTCGTTACAATGAACGTGATGCCAAAAAATACGCCGAATTTGTAGATTTTTGGCAGCGATCGCTAGGTGCAATGATTCCTATGTTTAATGCACCGCCAAAATCAGTTATAGATATCCTTGGTAACTACGACGTCACTAAACTGAAAGATTTATTTTCTGTTATCGGTTCTCCAAACAAAACGCTGGACTTTATTCGCACGATGTTGACCAGTGCTGAAGATTTACTTAACGAGTGGTTTGATGAAGAATTTCTGAAAGCACCACTAGCCAGACTATCATCAGAACTTGGTGCGCCGCCATCGCAAAAAACCCTTGCTATTGGTGCAATTATGATGGCAATGCGTCATAATCCGGGGATGGCCAGACCTCGCGGCGGAACTGGCGCACTTGTGCAAGCTTTAGTGAATTTAGTCACAAGTAAAGGTGGCGTTATTCTCACAGATCAGCATGTTGAAAAAGTTTTAATTGATGATGGCAAAGCTGTAGGTGTGCGCGTTGCTGGGGGAAAAGAATATCGCGCTAAATACGGGGTTATTTCTAATATTGATGCCAAGCGGTTATTTTTGCAAATGACTGATAAGAGCGATATTGATGGAGCCGACCCAAATTTATGGGAAAGATTAGAACGCCGCATCGTTAACAACAACGAAACTATCCTCAAAATAGATTTGGCTTTAAACGAACCACTTCACTTTCCTCACCACGACCACAAAGATGAATATCTAGTCGGATCTATCTTGATTGCAGATTCCGTGGCTCATGTAGAAGAGGCACATAGTAAATGTACCTTGGGAGAGATTCCTGATGCTAACCCATCAATGTATGTAGTGATGCCTAGCTTCTTAGACCCCACATTAGCACCACCAGGTAAGCACACCGTATGGATTGAGTATTTTGCTCCTTATCAAATTGCTGGTGCAGAAGGCACTGGTTTAAAAGGTACTGGTTGGACAGATGAATTGAAAAACAAAGTTGCAGATAGGGTAATTGATAAGTTGGCAGATTATGCACCTAATGTCAAAAATGCAACTATTGCCCGTCGTGTAGAAAGTCCAGCCGAACTAGGAGAAAGATTAGGTGCGTACAAAGGTAATTATTACCATGTTGACATGACCCTAGATCAGATGGTATTTTTCCGTCCCTTGCCAGAAATAGCGAACTACAAAACGCCAATTGACAATTTATTTTTGACTGGTGCTGGGACTCATCCAGGTGGTTCAATTTCGGGAATGCCGGGACGCAATTGTGCGCGGGCATTTTTGCAGGCAAAACACCCGATTAGCCAAACTTTGAAGGATGCGCGGGATTCGATTAAGTCCACTGTCGAGTCAGTGTTTGGCATTAATTAAGCGTTGCGCAGATAAAATAGAGTAATACAGTTCAGATAAACCCAAAACCCTTATGTAGAGACGCGATTTATCGCGTCTTGATTTATCAAGCAATCACGAAAATATCTGCATTAGTCATGGCTAGACCTATTGCTAGTTGAGCAACTTGGATTTGACCAGATAAGCCTGTACCATCAGCATCAAAGAAGAAACCTCCTGTATTATTGTTGTAGATAAAGCGATCGCTGCTATCTTCTGCTACTGAACCGATAAAAAATTGCGTGGCTTGAAGTACACCCTCACTAAGTCCAGCTCCAAACCCTATTTGAGAAACATAAATTGTGTCATCTAAGGACGAAAAATCTGTAATGTTATCAATACCCTCAGAAAGAGTATTAATAGTAAAAACATCAGATCCAGTTCCTCCTGTTAGTGTATCGTTACCTAAACCTCCAACGAAAGTATCGTTACCACTTCCCCCTATAAGGATGTCATTGCTATTTCCACCATTTAGCTGGTTATTACTAGTATTACCAGTCCCATTAATATTAACTGTACCTGTGGTGAAATTTTCTTCACGGGCTGTTAAAGGAGAGCTAAGAGTTGATGAAATGGTCACAGGTAATATGGAAGTGGGCGTACTATTGGCAACAGTAAGTAAAGTCCTAAATACCTTTTGGTTGCTGCTTAGACTTTCATCAAACTCTTGGATTGAATTAGTTGGATCTAGAAATGAAATAACGTAGTAATTTCCAATTGGAATATTAGGAAACGCACCGTTCCAAGTCGCTGTTCCCAAATTGAATGGATTAATCGAAGAAATAGTTGTATTACCAATTAAGTAATGAGAGCCAATACTATTAGTGACATTGGTATCAGTAGAAGCGTAAAAAGAAACTGAGAAATCACCTGTTGCGGCTGTACCATTGTTGCGAGGATAGACCGTGATGCTGAAATTTTCCCCATTTTTAATAGTGTTATTACTAAAACTTCCAAGAGTTGTGTTAAACCACACATCAGAATCTACTAAATCAGCTTTGTCAGTGGGTTTGCGTGTAGCAGTATCTTCGTCGATCCAGTTTTGAATCTCATTATATCGAGTGCTTGTAATTCGGGCGAACTCGTTGTAAAGCGGAGTTTGGTTGGTGGTTGTCTCATTTGAAGCTACTCCATAAATAGTCGGTTCATTTGTGTTGGAATTATTAAGCCAGAGAGGGCCTCCACTATTTCCAGGTAAGATATCTAGCTCATTACTACGCAAGATCGAATCAGTTGTACTTGTGATTTTTCCACTCTGAGTCCACATATCATAGTTGTCAAACTTACCATCGCTATTGGAATCAAACTTATCAGAAGAGTATCCAGTGACATTCATTAAAGTTCCACTGCTGAGATTATCGTCATATCCATAGTTAAACCAGCCAGTGAAGTTTCCAATATTGCGGTCAAGAGTAACCAATCCTATATCGTATTGAAAAGTTTCGCTTTTAGTTTGATCTCCTTGAGTCCATCCTTCAAAAGAACGTGTATAAACAGATTTAGCTTCACTATAGTATTCATAGTCAGCTCGGTTTGTACCAGCAATGATATTTCCTTTAGAACCAAGCATCACCTCAATTCTATCTGCCCAACCCCCATATCTCGTGTCATACACACAGTGTCCTGCTGTTAAAAAGTGGTAAGGACTAATCATGGCACCAGAACCGTTAATGATAATATCATCAGCAGTATCAATAACCCCATCTGGGCCTTTCCAACGTATTCTCATCTTTCCTATAGCACTAAACGGAAAAGTTGTGGTGTTGCTAACTTTTGTCCGACCATCAGGGGAGAAAACAGACATAGTTTTAGATCGTTAATAGAAAATAATGAATACAAAATATATAAATTTAATGCCAAAAATTATTTCATTTCATTAGCAATTCGCCAGAAATTTATATGAAAAATATTTCCGAGAACTATGTTTTTAATTAAAATTAAATCTATAAATTGCCATAGTTTTAATATAAATTGTATCTACGATTTATCAAGAATTCTATTTTGTTTGAAGAAAAAGTAAAACTAATTAATAGAGATAAAAGTTGGAAAAATTAGGGATTCTGATATTACTTCCATCCTCATACCTTTGCTCCTGGCTGATTTATACCGTCGGCATTGGCGGATTGAAGAAGGTTTTTATCAAGGTGAATTACTACACAAGTACGATGTTTACAACAAGTCCCAGCTAGGCAATATATATAGCAACACAAATAATTGTTTTTTGAGTAAAGTAGATTCTAAGCGATTGCTTTATATGTATTTACTATGATAGTATTATACACGCTTGATTTTAATAAAGTTTTATGCATCCTCAACAAGAGTCTTTATGAAAATAAATATAAGTAAATTAATGGGTAAAAAGTAGTGTATTTTGATAATACTCAAAAAACTAACAAATTTTAACATCATCTAATAATTTTTGTAGGTACAGCATGGTTTTTCGGCACTGCTTCGTTGCATCTGGCTTGATAACTTTCTTGGCATTTGGCTGTAGTGGTGGGGCAAACTCATCGGCAGAAAATACTACACAGGTTGTCCAAGAAAGCAATGTAACCCAACTTTTCATAGAAGCGAAGGCTACGCAAAAAGCAGAAGATTACTTTCATCAAGGCAATAGTTTATTAGATAAACAAAATTATGAAGATGCCATAAAAGCTTATGATAAAGCGATCGCCATCAAAGTTGAGAGTCCTGAAGCTTGGATTAACCGTGGCATAGCCTTAACATCGTTGCAACGCTACCAAGACGCTCTTGCATCCTACGATCGAGCGATCGCCATCAAACCCGACAAAGATGAAGCCTGGTATAATCGTGGCATCGCCTTAACATCGTTACAACGCTACAAAGACGCTATTGCATCTTACGACAAAGCGATCGCCATCCAACCCGACAAATATGAAGCCTTAATTAACCGAGGCATTGCTCTGACAAAGCTGCACCGTTACCAAGATGCGATCGCGTCTTATAATAGAGCGATCGCCATCAAGCAAGATTTGCACCAAGCATATTACAATAAAGCTTGCTCTTATGCTTTACAAAGCAATCTAGAATTAGCAATTGAGAACCTAGACAAAGCAATCAAACTTGTTCCCGATAAATACAAAAAACTAGCAAAAACTGACCCAGACTTTAGTAAAGTACGTAGTCAAAAGCAGTTTCAGGAATTACTACAATAGTATTTAGTAATCATTACTGGGCGTAAAATTAAAGTCCAAGTCCACTATATTCCTGTTCATACCCTTTGTAGCAGCGATTTTAATCGTCCGGTGCAAAATGTAAGATCAATTACTTTAAAATAAAAGACAAGTCAAAATGAGTTAAACCATTAAATTATACAGGTACGGTATGATACCTTGGTATTGGTATGCTACCTTTGGTTTTGTCGCTTTATCTCTTATCAGCTGTAACAGCCGCAAAACACCTGGAGAGATTGCCAAAGCAGCGCAAGAAAGTGTGGTTTTAATCAACTATGCAGATAAACCAGGACAAGGTACAGGATTTTTTGTGCCGGGAAAAAACAAAGAAGTTTGTACCGTACTTACGGCGCGTCACGTAGTACCACCCAGCGCCAAATTAAAATTGCAAACCAACGACCAAAAAATCTGGACAGTAACAGATATCACACGCTTTCCCCAGCAAGATTTAGCTGTAGTGACATTTAAACCTGATGGTGGAACCTGTCTTTATAAAGCCCTTCCCTTGGGTGATTCTGACAAAGTGAGTCTGGGAGATAGTATCTACATCACTGGTTTTCCTGGTAATAGTTTAAAGAGACAATTTATTGTCGGTACAGTATCATCAATTGACAGCCTAACCGATGGCTATGGAATTTCCTACAGTGCAACAACCGCAGGAGGGATGAGTGGGGGCCCGGCGATGAATGCAGTAGGAGAAGTGATTGCAGTGCATGGGCTTACCGAATTAGAACTTACTAGACAAGCCGAACTTAAAGGTGAAACACCACCACCACAACAGCAGTCTACAACAATTGCTAATTCACAACCTGGTGATGGCACTTTCAAATGGGGTATCCCGATTAATACATATTTGACTGAAGTTGTGAAGCAAGCTGAGATTACCCAAAAGTCGGAAGATTTTTTGAATGAAGGCAATGATTACTTTGTCAAGCAAAAGTATAAAGAAGCGATCGCATCTTATGATCAAGCAGTTGCCATCAAATCTGACTACTATGAAGCTTTGCTTTATCGAGGTAGTACTTTAAATAAGTTGCAAAGATATTCCGAGGCGATTGCATCTTATGATAAAGCGGTTGCTATCAAACCTGACTACCATGAAGCTTGGTATAGCCGAGGTAATTCCCTATATAGCTTGCAACGGTATTCTGAGGCGATCGCATCTTATGATAAAGCGGTTGCCATCAAATCTGACTACCAGGACGCTTGGTATAACCGAGGTATTTCCCTAGATAATTTGCAACGGTATTCTGAGGCGATCGCATCTTATGATAAAGCGATTGCCATCAAACCTGACGACCATGAAGCTTGGAATAACCGAGGTCTTTCCCTAAAGAACTTGCAACGGTATTCTGAAGCGATCGCATCTTATGATAAAGCGGTTGCCATCAAACCTGACAAGCATGAAACTTGGCATAGTCGAGGTGTTTCTCTAGAGAAGTTGCAACGTTATTCTGAGGCGCTTGTATCCTATGAGAAAGTGATCGCTATCAAACCTGACTATTATTACGCTTGGATTGGCCGTGGGACGGCACTATGGAATTTAAAACAGTATGATGAAGCGCTCAAATCATACGACAAAGCGATTAGTATCAAACCTGATTATCAATTAGCGATTGATAATCGCAAGAGTTTGCTGAAGCTGCTTGGGCGGTCAAATTAGACGTAAATTTAAGCCTAAAAATAAATTAATGTTATTTAATAGCAGTTGAGCCAGCCTTGATATCCTCAGCTGCCAGATAGTTTTCAAAATTAACCTCAGAAGATTTAGCAGTAACAGTAGAAGTACTTGCAGAAGCAGAACCTTGTTCAACAGTAGTACCATTTTTCAAAGCCTCTGTCATCCGTCGCAGCGAGTCGTAGCCATCAGCATTAACTTTGAGAGTCACCAACAGATTGCAATTGTTGCGGTCTAGCTTGGTATTGACGCAGATTACAGATTGGCTGGGTGTTTTTGGGTCAAGACGATAACTCAAACCAATTAAACCATCTTGGCGAAAGTTTTCTAATCGTTGAGCAATTACATCGCAGCGTTTTTGTGTATCCCAGTCATCACCAAAGCTGTTAACCATCCTTAGCCAAGGCTTTTTGCCTCGGTCGTTACGATACATCACTGTCCACACTTCACCGCCGTTTTGTGTATCAGGTTGTAAAGCACAAGAAAAGCGGTCTTTTGAACCGAAGCCTGGTGTTTCTGGAGTCCAGCCAGTAGCAACAAGGTATGCCAAAGCTAAACCAGCAACACTCGCCACTGCACCAATAAAGCCAATAGTCAAATTCACTCCGTCAAATATATTTTTATTTTTAGACATAGAACCTGCCCTCAATTCCCCGTAAAGTGCTGGCATTATTAAAATACATCACCTACACAACAAATTACGGAAAGAATTTTAAAGTAATTGCGATCGCAATAAAAACACAGGTTAATATATCTACAAATAAATGAATTATCAAATATAACTTTAGCTTTACATAAAACATGAAAAAATTATTAATCACCGGGGCAAGTGGCTTTTTAGGATGGCATCTTTGCCAGCTTGCAAAACAAGAATGGGAGATTTATGGCACTTATTTATCCCATTCCTTAGAGATTCCTGGCATAAAAATTTTAAAAGCGAACTTAACCAATTTTCAGGAATTAAAACGTATCTTTAATGATGTCAAACCAGAAGCAGTTATTCATACTGCTGCACATTCACAACCAAATTTTTGTCAAACCAACCCCAAAGAATCACACGCAATTAATGTTATTGCATCCGGCAATATTGCCGGACTTTGCGCGGATAACTCCATTCCTTGTGCTTTTACTTCAACCGACTTAGTTTTTGATGGCTTAAATGCCCCATATCAAGAAACAGATGCCGTGTGCCCTGTCAATCTTTACGGTGAGCAAAAGGCGATCGCAGAAGCAGATATGCTAGAAAGGTATTCTATGACCGCAGTGTGTCGGATGCCCTTGATGTTTGGCGCAGCAACACCCACAGCTAAAAGCTTTATTCAGCCATTTATTCAGACTTTACAAGCCGAAAAAGAACTAAGTTTATTTATAGATGAATTTCGCACACCAGTAAGTGGAACAACCGCTGCCAAAGGGCTTTTATTAGCATTAGAAAAAGTTAACGGCATCATTCACTTAGGTGGCAAAGAGCGGATTTCGCGTTATGATTTTGGACAGATATTAGTGGAAGTATTTCAACTTCCTAGTACTGGTCTGAAATCCTGCCGACAACAAGATGTGAAAATGGCAGCACCTAGACCAACAGATGTTTCTTTAGATAGTTCTAAAGCATTTTCATTGGGATATCAGCCTTTATCTGTAAGGGAAGAATTAGAGGCAATACAATTCAGTTAAGACTAAGTGTTAAAACTAAAAACAGGAATAGACTATTTTGGAATGCGATTACCTCTGGTACACTACGCGTAGGTATCGCAACGGAAAAACCTGTTTTATTGAGAATTCAGTAATGTAATTGATAATTTAACCCCGATCTGACAAAATCACGTTACTCCCTTCTTTAACAGTCAAGCGATGGGTTTCTCCCACTTTCTCGCCTCCTAAATGAGAATTATTCTTGTAAAAGTGAAAATTTAATTTCGTGAAAGTCATATCTGATTGCATTCCACTCTCATTCAGGCTCATTACTATTTATTTAGATGTGCTTGCCCTATAGTTATCGGCTAATTTTTTAGTTAGCAAACTTAAATTAAATTTTATTTTTACCTTTGATTAAAGTTTGCTTAAACTCCTAATTTTAAAATGGGGTGTCTCAAAACAATTTGGGCAGTTGTTTGCTTCTTATTGAAAAAGAGAAAAATATTGATTTCATAACTGGCTCTAACGGTTATGAATTTCAATTGGGAAAATAAGTAAGTTAGATAAAAGCTATTTTTGTAGCTTGTAATTGCATTGCTTACAGAAGTTGATGGTAAGGTAAATTGAGATGAAATTGGTTCCAAATTTATTGGTTGCTGCTACTATTACTTTAGGTTTTGCTACCGTAGATGTAAAATCTGCATCTGCTGCAATTCTTAATTATGCTTTCACCGTTGATAGTCCATTAACAAAGGGGAATGGCTTTTTTAGCTTTGATGACTCAACCTTCAGCAATGACTATAATCCCGAAGCTTCCATTAAGTCACTTGCTTTCAACTTTGATGGCGATTCTACCATTTACACTGAACAAGATGATGCAAATTATCCAGATTTTCCTCTTGTTTTTAAAACCACATCTTTAACAGGGCAAACTTATTTTGGATTAGATTATCAGTTTAATGATAAAGCTAATCCTTCAAGTTCTATCAGTTATGAAATTATTGGTGAGGATTTTACAATTTACTCTAAAACTTCTCCCAATGCTGAACTTATATCAGGTACAGTTTCTTATAGACAAGTACCTGAACCTACACCTTTAGTTGGTGTTCTTTTTGCTTGTAGCCTTGGCTCAATCATGAAGAGAAAGGTAGCATCAATGAAAAAGATTAAAATCTAATCTTGGTTAAGTTGATATTAACAATTTCTTTGCCAAGGATTAATCTCTTATTAGTAGTCTTGGATGGGGGGAAACAACATCTGACATATTGATAGTAGAGGCAAAAATTGGAAGTTAATATCTGATTTTGATAATATCAATTCTCTATGAAGCTGCACATTATGAACCCTCCCAGCCTCTCCTTAACAAGGGTGGTGGGGTTATTTGTATGGGTCTTAATAAAGAATTGCTATAAGGGAATAATTACGAAATTTTCCTACAATTACTCCACTATCTTTGTGTTAGCTGTTCTGTACTTTAACTGACCTGTTAGCCAGGAGTAGAGAATGGTAGATTACCGGAATTTTGAGCAGTTCCTGCACAGTCGAATTAAACGACGCAACTTAATTATTGGGGCAGGAGCATTATCTGGTTTAGCGATCGCTAACCAATTTTCTTCTCAAAGAGCGATGTCTGCCGACAAGCCGCTAGGCGTCTACGCTAAAAGCAGATTTTCCAATTATCCTTTCACTTTAGGTGTAGCATCTGGTGAACCCTATCCTACCAGCGTAGTGATTTGGACTCGTCTGGCTCCTGAACCCTTAAACGGAGGTGGAATGCCACCTGTGAATGTGCCAATTCGCTGGGAAGTAGCAACCGATCCAGATATGAGACGTATTGTCTCTAGAGGTACGGTACTGGCAACTCCAGAACTAGCTCATTCAGTTCGAGTTATCGTAGAAGGACTGCAATCTGATACTTGGTACTGGTATCGCTTTCTTGTTGGTCAAGACGCTAGCCCCATTGGTCGTACTCGTACAGCACCTTTAGCAAATAGCTACTTAAGCAAATTTAACTTTGGACTTGTCTCTTGCCAAAACTATCAGCAGGGATTTTATACCGCCTACAAATATCTAGCACAAGAAGACCTCGATTTAGTAGTGCATGTTGGCGATTACATCTATGAAGGGGGAATCTCAAACAATGGCCCCAGACAGCACAACAGTGAAGAAATTGTGACTTTGGAAGATTACCGCAACCGTCACGCCCTCTATAAAACCGATACCAATCTGCAAGCAGCTCATGCAGCGTTTCCCTGGATTGTTACCTGGGATGACCATGAGGTAGAAAACAACTACGCCAACAACATCTCACAAGTTGATACTGAACCAGATCAGGAGCGGGCAATTTTCCTCCAACGGCGGGCTATTGCTTATCAGGCTTACTACGAACACATGCCACTACGCCCCTTCTCGCGTCCCGTTGGTCCCGATATGCAACTTTACCGTCGGCTCTCCTTTGGTAACTTAGCCACCTTCCATGTTTTAGATACCCGCCAATATCGAACTGATCAGCCCTGTGGTGATGGCACTAAAGAACGTTGCCCAGAAAACTTAGATCCGAATGCAACGATTATCGGTCAAGCACAGGAGAATTGGTTATTTGATGGTTTAAATAATTCACAGTCCAAGTGGAATGTTTTGGCGCAGCAGGTTCCAATTGCTCAAAGAGACATGAAACCAGGAGAAGGCGGAACTTACAGCATGGATAAATGGGATGGTTATGTGGCTTCGCGCGATCGCCTCATGGCTTTCCTCGGACAGCGCCAGCCTTCTAATCCAGTATCCTTGGCAGGTGATGTGCATTCCCACTGGGCAATGAATCTGAAGGCTAACTTTGATCAGCCAGAATCGGCCACACTTGGCAGTGAATTCGTCTGTTCCTCAATTAGCTCCGGTGGCGATGGATTGGATACTAGCCCAGCAGTTGAAGCTTACTTACCCGATAACCCACACATTAAGTTCTTCAATAATCAGCGGGGATATGTTCGCTTTGCTTTGACTCCCACAACCTGGAAGTCAGATTATCTAGTTTTATCAAAAGTCACAACCCCAAATGGCACTATTAGTAAGCGGGCTTCATTTGTGGTTGAAGATGGTCGTCCAGAAATACAACAAGCTTAATCGTTTAATTCCCAGGTATTGAGACCAGACAATCACAGATAGAAACAAGTAAATACTGATGATTTAACTGTTTCTATCTGTGTTTTCATTTTCAGAATTTATATCTGACTTTTCACGGGATTTGGAAAACCCCGCTTCCATTCCTCTCTTCTACACCTGTCAGGGCTGGGGGGGTTAGGTTTTCCGTTGGCTTTTCCACATGACGTGAAAACTCAGAATTTAGATACGTTTGTTCTGCAAAGATAAGGAAAAAATGCTTAGGGACTTCCAGCGAATAAAAATACCCCATCGTCGGGATGCACATCTGTATGCCCCTACTGTATTGCAATTAGAGGAGTTAGGAGTTTTAATTCTTAACTCATAACTCCTAACTCTTCACTTCAGTTTAATAAGCATCCATTGACAGACAAGAGCAAACAAAATTCCTGTCGCCAAAGGCTGCATCAATGCGACCAACAGCTGGCCAGAATTTATACTCACGAGTCCAAGGCGCAGGATAAGCAGCTTGTTCGCGAGAATAAGGATGCTGCCATTCTCCAGTGATGAGACTTTCGGCAGTGTGGGGTGCGTTCTTCAAAACATTATCTTGAATATCCACCTTGCCAACTTCTATTTGGGCAATTTCTTGGCGAATAGAAATCAACGCATCACAGAAACGATCCAACTCTTGCTTAGATTCACTTTCTGTAGGTTCCACCATGATTGTACCCCCTACAGGCCAGGAGACAGTCGGTGCATGGAAACCATAATCTATGAGACGCTTGGCGACATCATCGATTTCGATCGCAGCTGATTTTTTGAGCGATCGCAAATCTAAAATACATTCATGGGCAACTAGACCATTTTTCCCCTGATATAAAACGGGATAATACGATTCCAGTTTCTTGGCGATGTAGTTAGCGTTGAGAATCGCCACCTTAGTAGCTTCGGTTAAACCATCTGCACCCATCATGGCGATGTACATCCAAGAAATCACCAAGATACTAGCACTACCCCAAGGCGCAGCAGCAACCGCACCAATATTTGAGTGCTGAGTTGAGTCGTTGATAGTAACAACAGGATGTCCGGGGAGAAAAGGCACAAGATGAGAAGCAACGCCAATGGGCCCCATACCAGGGCCACCGCCACCATGAGGAATACAGAAGGTTTTGTGCAGATTCAAGTGACAGACATCGGCGCCAATATCTCCAGGACGGCAAATTCCCACTTGGGCGTTCATATTTGCACCATCCATGTAAACTTGTCCACCATGACTATGGACAACAGCGCAGATTTCCTGAATTGGCTCCTCAAAAACACCGTGAGTTGAGGGATATGTCACCATTAAGGCGGCGAGTTCATTGCTGTGTTTTTCTGCCTTAGCCTTCAGGTCATCAACGTCAATATTACCTTGTGAATCACAGGCAACAGCCACCACCTTCATCCCGCACATCACCGCACTCGCTGGGTTTGTCCCGTGTGCCGAAGTGGGAATTAAACAAACGTTGCGGTGTGCTTCGCCCCGATTTTCGTGATACTGACGAATTACTAAAAGTCCCGCGTATTCGCCCTGAGAACCAGCATTTGGTTGTAGAGAAATTCCCGCAAAACCGGTAATTTCAGCTAACCATGCCTCAAGTTGCTGGAATAGGATTTGATAACCTTGCGTTTGCGACGCCGGGGCAAATGGATGAATCTTGCCAAACTCCTCCCAGCTTACCGGAATCATCTCAGCAGTTGCATTCAACTTCATTGTGCAAGAACCCAAAGGAATCATCGATGTTGTTAGCGACAAGTCCTTGCTTTCAAGTTTGTGCAGATAGCGCAACAACTCAGTTTCTGAGTGATAGCGGTTAAAAACTGGGTGAGTGAGATATGTACTTGTACGGGAGAGAGGAAGATGTGAGGATGAGGAAGAAGTTAATTCTTCTAAAGTGAAGGGTAAATCATCTGTACCAGCGAAAATCTGCCAGAGGTCGATTAAATCTTTTGGTGTAGTAGTTTCATTCAGCGAAATACCAACAGTAGTTGCATCAAAAACCCGTAGATTAATTTGAATTTGTTCGCTAGCTGCCAGAATATCTTTTAAATTGCGTCTTCCCAGTTGTACTCGCAGCGTATCAAAGAAATCTTTGGAACTGATGCTGTAACCCAAACGTTTCAGTCCTTCTGCCAATAACACCGTCAAAGAGTGGATATTTTCGGCAATTTGCTTCAGTCCAGCAGGGCCATGATAGACAGCGTACATACTCGCCATTACCGCCAACAGCACCTGTGCAGTACAGATATTACTAGTAGCTTTTTCGCGGCGGATATGCTGCTCGCGGGTTTGCAAGGCGAGACGTAATGCAGGCTTACCCTGGGCATCTTTTGATACACCCACAATTCGCCCTGGAACCAGCCGTTTATAATCTTCCTTCGTAGCAAAGTATGCCGCATGAGGCCCACCGAACCCCAACGGAATACCAAACCGCTGAGTGCTTCCCACAGCAATATCAGCACCAAGTTCCCCAGGAGGGGTCAGCAAAGTTAAACTTAGAGGGTCTGCTGCTACCGTCACCAATGCACCCTTAGCATGGGCTTTTTCGATAAAAGCGCGGTAGTCGTAAATAGTGCCATCACTTGCAGGGTATTGCAGAACAGCCCCAAAAATTGCTCGAGCAAAATCAAATGTTTGATGATCGCCAACAATAATCTTAATCCCTAATGGTTGAGCGCGTGTTTGCAACACATCAATGGTTTGGGGATGGCAATCACGAGAGACAAAATAGGCATTTGCCTGATTTTTGGAGACACCATAGCTTAAGCTCATCGCTTCAGCTGCTGCTGTGGCTTCATCAAGTAATGAAGCATTGGCAATTTCTAAACCTGTGAGGTCGATAATCAGGGTTTGAAAATTCAGCAGCGCTTCTAGTCGCCCTTGGGCAATTTCTGGCTGATAGGGAGTGTAGGCAGTATACCAACCGGGGTTTTCTAGTATGTTACGCCCAATCACAGGTGGGGTAATACTGTCGTAATAGCCCATACCAATGTATGAACGGAAAACCTGATTTTTGGCAGCAACTTTTTTTAACAATGCCAGTGCTGCATACTCACTTTCTGCTGCTGGTAATTTTAGCGGTTGCTTCAGCCGAATTGCCTGTGGAACTGTTTGGTCGATTAGAGCATCCAGGCTGGGAAACCCCAAAACCTTAAGCATAAGTTGGATGTCATCAGAGTTAGGGCCAATGTGTCTTGGCACAAAACTACTTAACTTTTGACTTTTTTCGTCCAGCACTTGCTGCTCATTAGACTTGAGAATAGGGGCGTTCAATACCACAAATTACTCTCCAGATGGTACTATTATCATATTTTGCAATAAATACTCTTAAACTGGGGGCTAAAGACTGGCGATTTGGAAGATATTGGATAGGTGAATAAGAGTAATTATTAATTACCTTCTCCACTCACCTACTCCCTTACTCTTCCAATCAGCACTCAGCACTCAGCACTTAGCACTTAGCACTCAGCACTCAGCACTCAGCACTCAGCACTCCTACTCTCCTACTCTCCTTCTACTTGGGCGCGATACTCATCTGCTGTCAAGGCATCTTCAACTTCGCCAGGGTCATTGACGCGCACTTTCAAAAACCACCCTTCCCCGTAAGGGTCTTCTGACACTTCTTCGGGAGAACTAATTAGGGCTTCATTCCGTTCTATAACGGTGCCTGTCACTGGTGAATTCAGTTCCTCAACGGCTTTCACTGATTCAATTGTGCCAAAGTTTTCTCCCCTGGTAAGAGCATCGCCAATTTCTGGTAGTTCCAAAAAGACGATATCACCCAATTCATGTACGGCAAACTCAGTAATGCCAATAGTGGCAATTTCACCATCTATTCGCACGTATTCATGAGAATCCAGGTATCTGAAATCTTGAGGATATTCAAAAGACATATCACTTCCTCTCCCTTATTAAAAAAATTATTGCCCCAATAGTTATCCAAGCCATATTTGGTAATGAACCTGACTGTAGATTGAATAACTCACAACACATTATTCCTCAAAAACCTCAGCGCTTATCAGTTGGCAACACGATTTTTTGACCGATAAAAGGGACGTTTAACTACAACTGCTGGATAAACTTTGCCGCGAATTTCGATTTCTAGCTGCTGACCAACAGTTGCTAGCTGGGTCGGAACGTAGCCTAATGCAACAGGATAACCAAGTGTAGGTGACAGGGTGCCACTAGTAACTTCTCCCACAACTTTACCTGTGGATAACACTTGATAGCCATGACGAGCAATGTTGCGTCCTTGGGTTTGCAAACCTACCAATCGGCGCTGCACTCCCTTGGCTTTTTGCTCTGCTAAAACTTCCCGACCAATAAAATCGCCTTTGGTATCTAAGTGAACTAGCCACCCTAAACCTGCTTCTAAAGGTGTGGTGGTTTCATCGATATCTTGTCCGTAAAGTGCCATCGCTGCTTCTAGGCGCAGAGTGTCTCTGGCACCGAGTCCACAGGGGATAACACCACTTTTATGGAGACTTCGCCACAATTCTACTCCCACATCCGGGTCTACCATCACCTCAAAGCCATCTTCCCCGGTGTAACCTGTGCGGGCTAGGAAGGCAGGTTTACCTAGTAGAGTTGCTTCTAAATGTCCAAAGGCTTTGATTGGTTGTAAGTCTTCTTTTACTAATGGCTGGAGATATTTAATCGCTTTTGGCCCTTGCACGGCAATTAAGACTTTATCTGGTGAAAGGTCTTGGAATTGCAACTTATCTAGGTCAAGGTGTTGCAATAGCCATGCTTTATCTTTACCAGAGGTTGCCGCATTGACTATGATGAATGCCTTTTGTATACCACTGGTGTCTTCACCTTGATAATAAACAATGATGTCGTCAATAATTCCCGCTTGGGGATTTAACAATACGGTGTATTGTGCTTGACCAGCTTGCAAACGACTCAAGTCAGAAGGTACTAGTGGCTGGAGTTGGGAAATCAGGTTTTTACCTTGGAGGGTAAATTTGCCCATGTGGGAAATATCGAACATTCCGGCTGTATTTCTTACAGCCTCGTGTTCGCGGCTAATTCCACTAAATTGCACAGGCATTTCCCAGCCACCAAAGCTGGTAAGGCGTGCTTTAAGTTCTACACCCAGTTGATATAAAGGGGTTCGCGCCAGAGATTGGGCGTTGTCTTCTTGATTATCCACAGGTAATTATTGCGATCGCACCTCAACATCTATCATCCTACGAGATGCTTTCTGGTTTTACAGTTTTGTATATCGAATTAGGGCATTGGGCAGAGATACACAAGGCAGAGGAGCAGAGGGGCGGAGGGGCAGAGGGGCAAAGGAAAAAGACTTACTACTACTAATTCTCCCCTGCTCCCCTGCTCTCCACTCCCCCATCCTCTTTGTCCCCTTCTGTAAGGTTTAATAGTTAATAGTAGAAGTGTTGAGATTTATTAAGAAGACATTATGAAATATTGGCAACTGTTAGCTAGCTTTGTCTTAGCTATGGTTCTTTTTTTGTTTCCTCTATCGGCACAAGCTGCAAGTTCTTCTAGTATTACCCGTTCTGTAGGTAATGATGAACTCAAGGGCAAGGATTACTCTGGCCAAAGTTTAATTGGTACTGAGTTTACCAATCTCAAATTAGAGAATGCTAATTTTACCAATGCTGACTTACGTGGTGGCGTGTTTAACGGTAGCGTATTGGAGGGAGTAAATCTGCATGGTGCTGATTTTAGTGAAGGCATAGCCTATCTAACAAGGTTTAAGGATGCTGATTTAAGTGATGCTGTGTTGACTGATGCGATGATGCTGCGTTCTACTTTTGATGGCGTGGATGTCACCGGTACTGATTTTACGAATGCAATTTTAGATGGAATACAAGTGAAAAAGCTTTGTGTTAAAGCAAGTGGTGTAAATTCTAAAACTGGTGTAGAAACTCGCAAGTCTCTAGGATGTAAGTAAATCCTAATCCCTCTTCGCTAGTGGAGAGGGGTATATTTTTTTAACGAATTACGAACTTGTACTGAACGTAGCCGTTGGCGTGGTCACTGAGCGTAGTCGAAGTGCAGCCTCTCCAAGAGTTGTATTACGAATTACGCGCAGCGATCGCTAATGATATGCTTCTCTTAAAAAGCTGGCATAATTTGCCCGAACCGTCATAGTTGTCGGATGACTTATACCTAAAGTCCGTTCGCAAATTTTCAAAGCTTTCTCAAATAAGGGTTTGGCTTTCCTGTAGCGTCTTGTATGACGGTAGAGTGCTGCTAGATTGTTCAGGCTAATGGCGACATCGGGATGGTTATTTCCCAGCAGGCGTTTACTCAGTTCTAAAGCTTGCTCATACAAAGGTTCGGCTTGTTTGTAACTTCCTGTAGATTCGTAAAGTTGTGCTAAATTATTCAGGCTGGTGGCAACATCGGCATGGTTATCTCCCAGCAAGCGTTTTCTCAGTTTTAATGCTTGCTTGAACAAGGGTTCGGCTTCGCTGTAGCGTTTTGTATAACAGTACAATGCTCCTAAATTATTCAGACTGGTGGCAACATGGGGATGTTCTTCTCCCACTAAACGTTTCCACAATTCTAAAGCTTGCTGATATAAAGGTTCGGCTTCGCTATAGCGTCCTGTATATTCGTAGATTAATGCTAAATAGCTCAGGCTAGTGGCGACATCGTTATGTTCTTCTCCTAGCAGGCGTTTTCTCAGTGCTAAAGCTTGCTCAAGCAAGGGTTCAGCTTCCCTGTAGCGTCCTGTGGTTTCGTAGAGTGCTGCTAAATTGTTCAGACTAGTGGCGACATGGATATGTTCTGAACCAAGACGATTTTTAGTTAGTTCTACACACCGTTGCAACCAAGGTTCTGCTTGCTGATAAAGTCCTTGACTTTGATAAAACCAGGCTAATTTGGTGAACAGAGTGATTAGATTGTCATCGCCTAGATATTCGGATAGGTGAGTTGCAACTTCTGTAATGTGCGGGATATGTGGAGTGAGGTTGAGAATGTCTTCAGAGTTAAGCTGTTGCGGAATTAGCTTTGCTACCTCTAACATCATGGCTGCAAATTTAGTTTTTGCTTCATCCGCCTGACTTGATTTATCCAACTTCATTCGGAAAAGTTGCCGAATCTGTGGATTTAGAAGATAAATTCCTTTATTTTTCTGTTGTAATAAATGTAATTCTAGTAAATCGGCTATGGCTTTTTTGTTGAGTTCTTGTTTTTTGTCATCTTCTATTGTCTCAACAGATAGGGGAATGTCAGCGAAAGCACACAAACTTAGCAAACAGCCAAAGTTTTGGGCATTCTCATCCAACAGTTCCCAACTCAATTCAAAAGCTTCAAATATACCGTATTCATCAGGCATCAATGAGTTAGCATTGACTACTGGTTCATGTTCCACTCGTTTCTTCTCTAGCCGCTTCAGCAGTGTTTCCAGAGACAAATCTGGCATCTTATCCAAATATCGTCCCACTAACTCTAACGCTAAAGGTAAATATCCTAAAAACTTACAAATTCTTCTCGCAACCCAAGCTTCTTGTTGCAGTCGTTCTCGAACCACTAGCGATTTGAATAATTTCATCGCTGCCAATGGTTTGAGGACAGCCAATTCGCTATTATTATATTTTGCGCTCAGGTAAGCTTGTAACTTTTCTAGTTTGTCTCGATTGTTGAAAGTCGCTAACTCAGGATTATTCTGGGCAAACTTGTCATATACCTCACCCACCCACTTTGTGAAAGCGGCAATATCAACGTTTAATTCGCTGACAAGTTTAGCTTTAGTTTTACTTAAGTTTTCTGTCTGAAAATATTTTGTAAAAGCTGCCGTTTGCTCTAGAGATAAGCCATTATTAGCAGCTTCTTTGGCTAGAAAATTAGCCCATTGCATAAGTTGTGAAGTTTATTTTTATTGTAGCTTTGTCTCCATTGGAAAATATTCTCTCTTTGGGGTAAAAATATCATTTGTATAAAAATATTTAAACCTAGTGGCTTGCCTTTAAGTATCGCCATTTGAGCCTCTTTCTGAAGTTCAAGTTTCGAGTTTTGTACCCAAAATGGGTAGGCGATATCTACGACGGTCTACGTCTACGTACTTTGTTATTTAGTATGAGAATCAAACGGCAGTCGCAGAGAGGGAAAAAAGAAAGAGAGAAAAGGAAGCAAAAGCTATTTTAAGTTAAAATTGGTGGCGATCGCTATTCTCCTGCTTGTTGTTTTTAGTAAATTAACTAAAGTATCGGATAACCACAAACCAGCGTCACGCAAAGCTTGAATTCCAGGAGATATGCTTGGGATTATTCCACGTCTTTTTGCTAATATCAGCAAGCCTCCGGTTCTGATGGTAGTAATACCTAAAGCTTGACCACAACGCCGTGCTGCTCTATCGTCAACAATAGCGGCACAGTCGGAATTTTTTAGTGCCAAACTCAATACTTGTGATTCTTTCTTTCCCAAATCCCAAGCTGCTACGATTTCTTGCAAAAGTCGGGGTAAAGGGGAAGGGGAAAAGGGTAAAGAAACTCAAAATCCTTTCCCTTTAACCTTTTTCCTTTTCCCTAAGAGTGCAAAAATATATTTTTGCAAGAGACTTTTATCCTCGAAGTTGCGCCTTTTATCCTCGAAATTAGGATGCTACTCAAAACAGCCAGATAAATACTCTATCCCTTCTGCCCTCTGCCTCTTAATACTAAGGTGACTGATTTAACACCCACTTCAACCACTGGCTAAAAGAACTTATAGTATTCAACCTTTGAACTCCAGGCGCACGAGCAGCGGACAGTCCATCAACGGCGACTAATGCGGCGTATTGCAAGCCCAAAAAACTATCAACTGCGGCATAAGGGCCACCTAAAGTAACCGCTCCTGCAGCATACATTTGACCTCTATCGCTACGCATTTCTACTAATTCAAAATTGTTCGCTACAGTCAATCGCCCCAAGTGATTCACTGGCAGATTGTAATGTTTTACCAAATCCGCTAAGAGGGGATTGGCATCTATCTTGGCATCCAGTCCGGTAGCATCAACAATAAAATCAGCTAGCAATTTCATTTCCCCAAAGCTTTGCTCTCGGATACGGGTAATAGTCCGGTTTTGGGCATCTCGTTCCACATCTAGCACCTCACCAAAGGTAATTTGATACCAGCCTTCGCTTAACCCTTGGGCAGTAATTTGCTGCCAGTCGTGGCGGTCGGCGGTGGTAGTTCCACCCCAGTCTGCTAGTAGACGCTTGCGTTCATCGGGGGTGGCTTTTTCTAACATTGCCCGGAGTTCACCGCCCCAACAGGCTTTCGGCCAGTTAAAGGGTTGAAATTCGTAATGATTTTTGACTAGGCGCTGGGTATTTTGAAATTTGTTGCCTTGAGGTTTAGGCGATCGCATTAAATGCAAAACTGCAATATTCCGATTTCGCTTTCTGGCTTCATAAATGCGCTGCACAATCCGCGAAGCCACAATTCCCCGCCCTCGAATCAATACCGTACCACCCTGTTGCTCTAGTTGCTCATAAACATGATCGTGAGCTTCATAAGCATTAACTACAGATTTAAAGTCTTGATATTTTTCTCTATAAGCTTGCAAATCTGG
>NZ_JAVRCI010000018.1:0-78958 GCF_034530835.1 Nostoc sp. DedQUE12b
CCTTCAGATGGAATGGCTTTTATCTCACAATGCTTAACCCGAACTCAGGTTATTTAACGACTCCAAACGCAGAGGACACAAAATTGCATAGGTTAAAATTCTTAAACTCTTATGCACTGTGTTGCCCACTTTTTAGACTCATGGGAATTAGTTCTCCCTTGACCAATTTATAGCGGGTATCAGAACCATCATATTTCAAGTATTCTTTAAAGATTAGTTTTGGGGCAGTTATAGCCATTGCTTCCCCTTGCAAATCTTTACCTTGGTTTTACGACTAACACTGAACAATTAGCCTCTTCTACAACTTGACTGCTAACAGAACCCTGAACAATTCGTTTCATCCCCATCAACCCCCGACTGCCAATTATGATCAAGTCAGTTTTATAAATATTGGCAAAACGAATAATCTCTTCAGCGGGATCGCCAGTTACTAACTCTAACTCACTTTTGACTGATAACTTTTCCTGATATAATTGCAGTTGCTTTTCAATATGAAAATAAGACAATGTTGGGGACTCTGGCTGAGGGCGATCAGCAGGTAGTTCCATTTCTGACTCTGGTGTGAGAAACACATGACAAAGAATAACCTTGGCGTCTTTTGAAAACACTAAATTATCTAAAGCTTGAATTACTCGTTCTGAAATATCCGAACCGTCCAGAGCTACCAAAACACTATTTAGCACTGCTCTTGTCTCCTAAAGAGTAGACCCCTTACATACATAAGTATCTAGCAAAATTAGTCGGCAGTGACACGAAACTAATTTTTTATC
Organism: Nostoc sp. DedQUE12b; assembly: GCF_034530835.1. Taxonomy (NCBI): domain Bacteria; kingdom Bacillati; phylum Cyanobacteriota; class Cyanophyceae; order Nostocales; family Nostocaceae; genus Nostoc; species Nostoc sp. DedQUE12b. The sequence continues at coordinate 771 of NZ_JAVRCI010000018.1, forward strand.
TGACAACTTACAGCTATTTTCAGGTAAATAGCTGTAAGTTTATATATTTAAGGCTACGCCATAGGTCAGTGAGTTTTATGCCACTTTCATGTGAAGAGGTTGTAGCAACTTTTCTGGAGAATGAAACTTTTCACGAGTTTCTGGGAGAGGGTTTTCCTCTCCCAGAAACTCGTGTCTGTTTACAATACCCGACTTGTGGACGCTTAAAGGGTGACTCAAGGTAGTCCCGATGAAACAAGTTTCACAGCCATGCATGAAAATGTTCTAGGAACTGGGATTTTTACTCAGCACTGGCTTATCAGAAAAAATTAAGCATTCCAAATCACTCTTCTTGCTGAATTCGGCGTCGGACTGAATCAGCATGGGAAGGTAAACCTTCTGCTGTTGCTAGCACATCAATAGCACCAGCCACATTTTGTAGTGCGGTTTGGGAGTATTGAATAATACTGGAGTGTTTGAGAAAAGTTTCAACACCCAATGCCGAAGCATAGCGGGCAGCACCAGAAGTTGGCAAGGTATGATTAGGGCCTGCCAAATAGTCTCCTACAGCTTCTGGTGTTGAGTAACCCAAAAAGATAGCCCCAGCGTGGCGAATCTGTGGTAAGAGTGCCCAAGGGTCTTTGACTTCTAATTCCAGGTGTTCGGGGGCAAATTCATTTGAGAGTTCTGCTGCTGCTTGGAGCGATTCCACAACGATAATCAAGCCGTAGTGAGCGATCGCTTTTTCTGTGTCTATTCGCCGTGGGTGATCGACTAGCTGTCTTTCCAAGGCTAATTGTACGTTTTTCGCCAAAGCAGCATCTGTGGTCAGCAAAATGGCTGCCGCCATTGGGTCGTGTTCGGCTTGGGCTAGCAAGTCAGCAGCTACATGAACCGGATTTGCGGTTTCATCGGCAATCACCAGCACTTCGCTGGGGCCTGCCAAAGAATCAATACCGACAGTGCCGTAGACAAGTTTTTTCGCTAAGGTGACATAAATGTTACCAGGCCCAGTAATCACATTCACTTTCGGAATCGTTTCTGTACCATAAGCTAAAGCGGCGATCGCTTGTGCGCCCCCAATACGATAAATTTCTTGCACCCCTGCTTCTTGGGCAGCTACCAAGACTGCTGGGTTAATAGCACCCCCTGGGCCTGGTGGTGTTACCATTACCACGTGCGGTACAGCAGCAACATGAGCCGGAATTGCATTCATCAGCACTGTACTGGGATAGGCAGCACGGCCACCAGGCACATACAACCCGGCTCGGTCTACAGGGGTGTAGCGTTTGCCCAGTACTACTTCATCGTCACCAAAGTGTACCCAGCTTTTTGGTACTCGCTGACGATGAAACGCTTCAATTTGGCGGCAAGCTAGCCGAACTGCACTCAACAACTCCTTTGATACCTGCTGATAGGCTGCATCCAGTTCCGAGCCTGTAACTCGGAGTTCTTCTGCTTTCAGGGTTTGTTTGTCAAATTCGTCCGTGTAATGCAATACAGCTTTGTCGCCTTGGCGCTTCACTGCTTGCAAAATTTCCCGCACCGTTGCTTCTTTGTGAAGTACCTGTTCGTCATGGGTGCGATCGCAGATCCGTTGTAGTTCTGCTCTAACGTCTGCCTGCTGAGTAATAATTCGCAGCATGGAGTAAGGACAATGCCAAAATTATAATATTGCCACCTGAGATTTAGTATTGCTCTTGACCCACTGGGGTGTGCAAGCTGACTCTAATTCTCTTCTCTAGCTTAACCTGGATTTTTTTGATACTCTCAAGGCTACTAGCGTATAGTTTGCTTGAGAAGGCGACTTAATTGCTCAATCCGACAAGCCTTGACTGGCTAGCGGCTGGAAGCAGGTGTGCCATTTCCCACTCTCCTTACACCCTTTCCTCAATCCTTGGGGGGTGCAGATGGTATGTTTACACATCCAATCCCGTGAATTTACAGGGGTTAGTTTGAGTATAATTTTTACTTATTTCCCTAACTTTTACTACTTAATGTGTGTACAGGCACGATATATCGGCTCTATACTTGAGAACCCCTGAGATTTAGCTCTTTATAGTTCCTGCCTCTAAATAATACATTTGGTTTACGGACAAATTATATTTATTGGCAATCACATTGCTTAATCAGGTTGTGATGAGTTAGGGTGACATTTATTTTAGATGTATTTTATTTTAACGCATTTCCTAAATTGACGAAATACTGAATTGGCGAGTAGAGACTATGGAACTAATAATATTGACGATCTTCATTCATACCCAATACCTAATCCCATAATTTTTTTAGGAAATTATAACATTGGCAATTTGGATGCTATATTAGTAAGTCTAGTAGTGTGTGTACATAATTAATAATCGTATTTTTGGAATTGACTGTGGCGAATACAAAGTCTGCTCTTAAGCGTGCCCAAATCGCAGAACGTAACCGACTGCGTAATAAATCTTACAAATCAGCAGTCAAGACGCTGATGAAAAAATACCTCAATGCTGTAGCTGCTTATACAGCTAATCCTACCCCAGAATTAAAACAAGAAGCACAGGCTCGGTTATCCGAGGCTTACGGCAAAATTGATAAAGCGATCAAACGAGGTGTTCTTCACCCAAACAATGGGGCAAGGAAAAAATCAAGATTGGCTCACAGACTAAAGCCCCTCACACAAACAGCTGAGTAGTCATTGGTAATTTGTCCTTAGTCATTAGTCATTGGTAACGAAACAAACGACAAATGACGAAGGACAAACAACAAAGGACAAAAGATGCAACTGATAGACACGCATGTACATCTCAACTTTGATAGTTTTCAGCCGGATTTAGCCATAGTGCGATCGCGGTGGCAAGAAGCGGGTGTAGTGCGTTTAGTGCATTCCTGTGTTCACCCGGAGGAATTTTCCAGTATTCAATCCATAGCCCAAGAGTTTCCCGAAATTAGTTTTGCTGTAGGATTACATCCTTTAGATGCTGATAAATGGAATAGCGAGACAGCCGAGAAAATCAAAACTTTAGCGAGTTCTGACTCGAATGTAGTAGCAATTGGGGAAATGGGGCTGGATTTTTACAAAGCTGATAACTATGAGCAACAGTACATGGTGTTCGAGTCCCAGTTGGCGATCGCATCTGAACTAAACTTACCAGTGATTATCCACTGCCGTGATGCTGCGGTGGCAACCAAAGAAGTGTTGCAAAAGTGGCGGCAACTCAAAGGAGAAAGAGTGCGGGGTGTAATGCATTGCTGGGGAGGAACGCCAGAAGAAACTCAATGGTTTCTCGATTTAGGCTTCTATATCAGCTTTAGCGGTACAGTAACGTTTAAAAATGCCAAAGCAATCCAATCCTCAGCTGCAATGGTAAGTAGCGATCGCCTACTGATTGAAACAGACTGCCCATTTCTCGCTCCAGTTCCGAAACGGGGCGAGAGGCGCAACGAGCCTGCATACGTACTTTATGTAGCCGAGCAAATAGCTAAACTGCGTCAGGAAACGGTAGAGGCGATCGCCCATCAAACCACCCAAAATGCCTGTGAATTATTTGGGTTGTCAATATCAAATCTGTTCTAGTACCTTTTGTGAAGTTGTGTAAAAAAAATAAATTTATAGGGGGACAAAAATATGCTAGTATTATTCCCTCAAAAACATTTTGCTTGCGCCATAATGATAAAAGAAGGAGCATAAAACTTCTCATCTTAATTTTCCATGCTGTTATAGCTTGGCCATCCTCAAAATCTCTACAAGCGGATGCTCTTCACACATGACTAACTGTGCCAAACTAAATTGAGCTAGACTTTTGCACAACATCGGTTTACTTTGTATTAGAACCTATTCAAAATCGTTAAACAAAAATTGCCTTGTGAGTACAATCCAGCAAAATGAAGTGATTCTGATTCAAAATCGACAAGGTGCGGATCATTCCCTCAATCTTAGGATATCTAAAATATCACTGAGAGTATAAACCAGCGGGGTGGATTTAAAACACACTGTGTGGAGCTGCGTCAGCGAATTAACGCGCTTTTTGGAGGGGAAGTGAAGAAAGTAAATCAAATTCAGGAATATTTTAACTGGATATTCTATTTGAAATGGGCATTGGGGAGCCAAGGCGTTGGGCAGCTCTGCCGAATTCTCTCCCTGATCTTAAGCAAGCTATGCATAGCATCTCTGACAGGAGAAGCTACTAGCTCCATTGGGCATGAGATGCAAAGGAAAAAGATTTTCAGCAACTTTTCCCTTGCTTTCATAATACCCATTACTTAGTCCCTTCTTATGGGCAACTTTCCTTGTAAAAATTGCTCATTCCAGCCAAATTTAATCGCTGCTTTTGCCGACAGATGTAAATCACAAGTGTGTAAGAAAAAGTTCCCAAACAGCCAAGGACACTGGCTAGCAATGGGAAGCGTCAAACAGCAGTGTCCAAGGGAAAATTTAACCAGGTTAACAAAGGTAGAGGCATGACTAAAGAAACATATATGGAACCCGCCTTTCTGTTACCCGACTTGATTGAAATCCAGCGGTCAAGCTTTCGCTGGTTTTTGGAAGAAGGGCTGATAGAAGAGCTTAACTCCTTTAGTCCTATTACAGATTATACGGGTAAATTAGAACTGCACTTTTTGGGTCATAACTACAAACTCAAGGAGCCAAAGTACAGCGTCGAAGAAGCCAAACGGCGGGATAGTACTTATGCCGTTCAAATGTATGTTCCCACACGGTTGATTAATAAGGAAACCGGGGAAATCAAAGAGCAAGAGGTATTCATTGGCGATTTGCCTTTGATGACCGATCGCGGCACATTTATTATTAACGGAGCCGAGCGGGTAATTGTCAATCAAATCGTGCGCTCGCCAGGCGTTTATTACAAATCAGAAATCGACAAAAACGGGCGACGTACTTATTCAGCTAGCTTAATTCCTAACCGGGGAGCATGGCTGAAATTTGAAACAGACCGTAATGATTTGGTGTGGGTACGTATCGACAAAACCCGCAAACTCTCAGCGCAAGTACTTTTAAAGGCTTTAGGGTTATCAGACAACGAAATCTTTGACGCCTTACGCCACCCAGAGTATTTCCAAAAAACCATCGAAAAAGAAGGGCAATTTTCTGAAGAAGAAGCGCTGATGGAGTTATATCGCAAACTCCGTCCTGGTGAACCACCCACAGTATTAGGTGGACAACAACTTCTGGATTCTCGTTTCTTTGACCCGAAACGTTATGACCTTGGTCGCGTTGGACGGTACAAACTCAACAAGAAATTGCGCCTTTCTGTCCCAGACACCATGCGCGTGTTGACTCCTGGCGATATCTTGGCAGCTGTAGATTACCTGATCAACCTAGAATATGACATCGGTAATATCGATGACATTGACCACTTAGGCAACCGCCGGGTGAGAAGCGTCGGTGAATTGCTGCAAAACCAAGTGCGGGTGGGCTTAAACCGCTTAGAGAGAATCATTCGGGAACGGATGACTGTATCCGATGCCGAAGTGCTAACTCCCGCTTCTTTGGTGAACCCCAAACCATTGGTAGCAGCAATTAAAGAATTCTTTGGTTCTAGCCAATTAAGTCAGTTCATGGATCAAACCAATCCTCTAGCAGAACTGACCCACAAACGCCGTCTAAGTGCCTTAGGTCCTGGTGGTTTAACCCGCGAACGTGCTGGTTTTGCTGTGCGGGATATTCACCCTAGTCACTATGGACGCATTTGCCCCATTGAGACACCAGAAGGCCCCAACGCCGGATTGATTGGCTCCTTGGCGACCCATGCGCGGGTTAACCTATATGGGTTCTTAGAAACACCATTTAGACCTGTAGAAAATGGGCGAGTCAGATTTGATCTGCCTCCAGCCTACATGACAGCCGATGAAGAAGACGATCTACGGGTTGCTCCGGGAGATATTCCTGTAGATGAAAGCGGGCACATTATTGGGCCACTAGTGCCAGTCCGTTATCGTCAAGAATTTTCCACCACAACACCAGAACAGGTGGACTACGTAGCAGTCTCTCCCGTACAGATTGTATCGGTAGCAACCAGCATGATTCCCTTCTTGGAGCATGATGACGCTAACCGAGCACTCATGGGATCGAACATGCAACGGCAAGCAGTACCTCTGCTTAAGCCAGAACGTCCTTTGGTGGGTACTGGTTTGGAAGCCCAAGGAGCAAGAGACTCCGGGATGGTGATTGTATCACGTACCGATGGTGATGTCACTTATGTGGATGCCACGGAAATTCGCGTCCGTCCTAAACCTAATACCCCAGAAATTAAGTACACCCTTTCTAAGTACCAACGTTCCAACCAAGACACTTGTTTAAATCAGAAACCTCTCGTCCGCATTGGTGAACGGGTAGTTGCTGGTCAGGTATTGGCTGATGGCTCCTCAACCGAAGGCGGTGAATTGGCGCTAGGACAAAATATCGTTGTTGCCTATATGCCTTGGGAAGGCTACAACTACGAAGACGCAATTTTAATCTCTGAAAGACTGGTGCAGGATGATGTCTATACCTCAATTCACATTGAAAAATATGAAATTGAAGCTAGACAAACCAAACTGGGGCCAGAAGAAATTACCAGAGAAATTCCCAACGTCGGGGAAGATGCCTTGCGGCAGTTGGATGAACAAGGAATCATTCGCATTGGGGCATGGGTAGAAGCTGGGGATATCTTGGTAGGAAAAGTTACACCTAAGGGTGAATCTGACCAACCGCCAGAAGAAAAACTGTTGCGTGCAATTTTCGGTGAGAAAGCACGGGATGTGCGAGACAATTCTCTGCGAGTACCAAACGGTGAAAAAGGCCGCGTAGTTGATGTGCGCTTGTTTACTCGTGAACAAGGCGATGAACTGCCACCAGGAGCCAATATGGTAGTCCGGGTGTATGTCGCTCAAAAACGCAAAATCCAAGTTGGGGACAAAATGGCAGGACGCCACGGTAATAAAGGGATTATTTCTCGGATATTACCGGCGGAAGATATGCCTTATTTGCCCGATGGTTCCCCAGTGGACATTGTACTTAACCCCTTGGGCGTACCCAGTCGGATGAACGTTGGACAAGTATTTGAGTGCCTCTTGGGTTGGGCTGGTCAAACTTTGGGAGTGCGATTTAAGATTACTCCCTTTGATGAAATGTACGGGGCAGAGTCATCCCGCCGAATCGTGCATGGCAAATTGCAAGAAGCACGAGACGAAACAGGGAAAGACTGGGTATATAACCCAGATAATCCAGGCAAAATCATGGTGTATGACGGTCGGACAGGTGAACCCTTTGACCGAGCAATTACCATCGGTGTGGCTTATATGCTGAAGCTGGTGCATTTGGTGGATGATAAGATCCACGCCCGTTCCACAGGCCCATACTCACTGGTGACTCAGCAACCCTTGGGTGGTAAAGCACAACAAGGTGGTCAGAGGTTTGGAGAAATGGAAGTGTGGGCATTGGAAGCCTTTGGTGCAGCTTACACCTTACAGGAATTGCTCACAGTTAAATCTGACGATATGCAAGGACGGAATGAAGCGTTAAATGCGATCGTTAAAGGTAAGGCAATTCCTAGACCTGGAACTCCAGAATCCTTTAAGGTGCTAATGCGCGAGTTGCAATCATTGGGGTTAGACATTGCCGTTCACAAGGTAGAAACCCAAACAGACGGCAGTTCCCTAGATGTGGAAGTCGATTTGATGGCAGACCAATCAGCCCGTCGCACACCTCCTCGACCAACATACGAATCTCTTTCCCGCGAATCGTTGGAAGAAGACGAATAAGGAGTGCTGAGTGCTGAGTGCTGAGTGCTGAGTCTTAAAAAACTCAGTAATTGGCATTTAGCACTTGGATATTTCTTAATTCAAACCTTAAAACTAAATATACTCAAAACTCATAACTCGAAACTCAGCACTTAAGTATGAGACCTGCCCAAACTAATCAGTTTGACTACGTAAAAATCGGCTTGGCTTCCCCTGAACGGATTCGGCAGTGGGGCGAAAGAACATTGCCCAATGGCCAAGTAGTCGGTGAAGTTACCAAGCCAGAAACGATTAACTACCGAACTCTCAAGCCAGAGATGGATGGCTTGTTTTGTGAGCGCATCTTTGGCCCCGCGAAAGATTGGGAATGCCATTGTGGCAAGTATAAAAGAGTTCGTCACAGAGGTATTGTTTGTGAGCGCTGTGGGGTAGAAGTCACCGAGTCACGGGTGCGTCGTCACCGCATGGGCTATATTAAACTCGCCGCACCAGTAGCTCACGTTTGGTATCTCAAGGGTATTCCTAGCTATATTTCCATCCTGTTGGATATGCCCTTGCGGGATGTCGAGCAGATTGTCTATTTCAACTCTTATGTTGTCCTGAGTCCAGGTAATGCCGAAACTTTAACTTACAAACAGCTACTGAGTGAAGACCAGTGGTTGGAAATAGAAGACCAAATTTATAGCGAAGATTCTGTGCTGCAAGGCGTAGAGGTAGGTATTGGGGCTGAAGCGCTGTTGCGTTTGCTTGCCGATATCAATTTGGAACAAGAAGCCGAAAGCCTACGCGAAGAAATTGGCAACGCCAAAGGACAAAAAAGAGCCAAGCTAATTAAACGACTGCGGGTAATTGACAACTTCATCGCTACTGGTTCCAAACCAGAGTGGATGGTAATGGCAGTTATTCCCGTGATTCCCCCCGACTTGCGCCCAATGGTGCAACTAGATGGCGGACGGTTTGCCACTAGCGATTTAAATGATTTATATCGGCGGGTAATTAATCGCAACAATCGTTTGGCACGCTTACAGGAAATTTTGGCACCAGAGATTATTGTGCGGAACGAAAAGCGGATGCTGCAAGAAGCAGTGGATGCTTTGATTGACAATGGTCGTCGGGGACGCACTGTGGTAGGGGCAAATAACCGACCTCTAAAATCTTTGTCCGACATTATTGAGGGTAAGCAAGGACGTTTCCGACAAAACTTGTTGGGTAAACGAGTTGACTACTCTGGACGTTCTGTAATTGTGGTCGGGCCAAAGCTGAAAATTCACCAGTGCGGTTTGCCTAGAGAAATGGCGATTGAGCTATTTCAGCCATTTGTGATTAACCGCCTGATTCGTAGCGGCATGGTAAATAACATCAAAGCTGCGAAAAAACTGATATCCCGTAATGATCCCAGTGTTTGGGATGTGTTGGAAGAGGTGATTGAAGGACACCCTGTAATGCTAAACCGGGCACCAACATTGCACCGTTTGGGTATTCAGTCTTTTGAACCAATTTTGGTAGAAGGTAGAGCGATTCAACTGCATCCTCTGGTGTGTCCAGCCTTTAACGCCGACTTTGACGGCGACCAAATGGCTGTACACGTCCCTTTATCGTTAGAAAGTCAGGCTGAAGCGCGGTTGTTGATGTTGGCTTCTAACAATATTTTGTCACCAGCCACGGGTAGACCAATCATCACGCCTAGCCAAGATATGGTGTTGGGAGCCTATTATTTAACAGCAGAAAATCCCGATGCGACAAAAGGGGCAGGAAATTACTTTTCTTCGCTAGAGGATGTAATTATGGCTTTCCAGCAAGATCAAATTGACTTGCACGCCTATATCTATGTGCGGTTTGACGGTGAAATAGAATCAGACCAAGCGGATACAGAACCCGTGAAAGTGACGGAAAACGAGGATGGTACGCGCACATTACTCTATAAGTTCCGTCGAGTCAGACAAGACGCTAAAGGCAATGTAATTTCCCAGTATATATACACAACTCCTGGTCGTGTTATTTACAACAATGCCATTCAGGAAGCACTTGCAAGCTAAAAGTGAGGAGTGAAAAGTTAAGAGTTAGGAGTTATTAATTACAAATTCCTAACTCCTAACTCCTAACTCCTAATTATTAATTTAGGACTAATGACTAATGACTAACGAAAAAATGATTTTTCGCAATCGCGTAGTTAACAAAAGTCAACTGCAAAAATTAATTTCTTGGGCGTTTACGCATTATGGTACGGCGCGAACCGCAGTGATGGCGGACAAACTGAAAGATTTGGGATTTCGCTACGCTACCAAAGCAGGGGTTTCCATCAGTGTAGATGACTTGATGATACCACCAACTAAGCGATTGCTCTTAGAGGCAGCCGAGGAAGAAATTCGCGCTACTGAAACCCGTTATCAACGGGGAGAAATTACTGAAGTAGAACGCTTCCAAAAGGTAATCGATACTTGGAACGGTACTAGTGAAGCCTTGAAAGATGAAGTAGTCGTTCACTTCAAGAAAACTAATCCCCTGAACTCCGTATACATGATGGCATTCTCCGGGGCACGGGGTAACATCTCTCAAGTCCGGCAGTTGGTAGGGATGCGGGGACTGATGGCAGATCCCCAAGGGGAAATTATCGATTTGCCCATCAAAACCAACTTCCGTGAAGGACTCACTGTAACGGAATACATTATTTCGTCTTACGGTGCCAGAAAAGGATTGGTGGATACTGCCTTGCGGACGGCTGACTCTGGTTATCTCACACGGCGTTTGGTGGACGTATCCCAGGATGTGATTATTCGGGAATTTGACTGCGGCACCACTAGAGGTCTGGCGATTCGACCAATGACAGAAGGTGCCAAAACCTTGATTCCTCTGGGAACCCGCTTGATGGGACGGGTAATTGGCGAAGATGTCATGCATCCGGTAACAAAAGAAGTGATTGCAGCACGTAATACCCCAATTTCTGAGGATTTGGCAAAGAAAATTGAAAAATCTGGGGTGGGAGAAGTTGTGGTGCGATCGCCACTCACTTGTGAAGCCGCGCGTTCTGTCTGTCAACACTGCTACGGCTGGAGTTTGGCCCACGCCAAGATGGTAGATTTGGGCGAAGCTGTGGGGATTATTGCCGCCCAAAGTATCGGCGAACCTGGTACTCAGCTAACCATGCGGACATTCCACACAGGTGGGGTGTTTACCGGAGAAGTGGCACAACAAGTTCGTTCTAAAATTGATGGAACTGTCAAGCTTCCCCGCAAACTGAAGACCAGAACATATCGTACCCGCCACGGGGAAGATGCCCTTTATGTTGAGGCTAATGGCATCATGCTTTTGGAGCCAGCAAAAGTAGGTGATGTTACTCCGGAGAACCAAGAGGTTCATCTTACCCAAGGTTCAACACTATATGTATTTGATGGAAATAAGGTAAAACAAGGTCAGTTGTTGGCAGAAGTTGCCCTTGGTGGACGCACAACTCGGACTAATACAGAAAAAGCAGTTAAAGATGTCGCCTCTGATTTAGCAGGGGAAGTGCAATTTGCCGAAGTTGTTCCAGAACAAAAAACTGACCGTCAAGGTAATACCACAACCACAGCCGCACGCGGTGGCTTGATTTGGATTTTGTCTGGGGAAGTTTACAACTTGCCGCCTGGTGCAGAATTAGTAGTGAAAAATGGTGATGCGATCGCTTCTAATGGAGTTTTAGCAGAAACCAAGTTAACCAGTTTGCACGGCGGTGTGGTGCGCTTGCCAGAAGCTACCCCAGGTAAGAGTACCAGGGAAATTGAGATTATCACCGCTTCTGTGGTCTTAGATCAAGCAACGGTGACAGTCCAAAGTTCCCAGGGTCGCAATAACTACTTAGTTTCTACTGGCAACAACCAAGTATTTAACCTTCGGGCTACACCAGGCACAAAAGTGCAAAATGGTCAAGTGGTAGCTGAGTTAATTGATGACCGCTATCGCACAACCACTGGTGGATTCCTGAAATTTGCAGGTGTCGAAGTCCAGAAAAAAGGCAAAGCCAAGCTGGGTTATGAAGTCGTGCAAGGCGGTACACTGTTGTGGATTCCCGAAGAAAGCCACGAAGTTAATAAAGATATCTCTTTACTGTTGGTGGAAGACGGTCAGTTTGTCGAAGCTGGCACCGAAGTGGTGAAAGATATCTTCTGCCAAAACAGTGGTGTGGTAGAAGTGACCCAGAAAAACGACATCCTCCGGGAAGTAGTCGTGAAGCCAGGGGAACTACTGATGGTGGACGATCCCGAATCAGTTATCGGGCGAGATAACACCTTCATCCAACCAGGTGAAGAATTCCAAGGTAATGTCGCCACAGAATTGCGTTATATCCAGTATGTAGAGACACCAGAAGGACCCGCCCTGTTGAGCCGTCCAGTAGTTGAGTTTGCCGTCCCTGATAATCCAGATGTGCCATCAACTACATCTGTAAGTCAACAAACCGGGCGATCAATCCAATTAAGAGCGGTGCAGCGACTACCTTATAAAGATTCAGAACGCGTCAAATCTGTTGAAGGCGTAGAACTGCTGCGAACCCAGCTAGTGCTGGAAATTGAGCAAGAAGGGGAACAAGACCATAATGCTTCACCCCTGGCAGCAGATATTGAATTAGTAGAGGATACTGAAGATCCAGAAGTTCAACGTTTACAACTAGTGATTTTGGAATCCTTGGTAATTCGTCGAGACATTACCGCTGATGCCACCCAAGGTAGTACCCAGACGACACTTGAGGTACACGATGGGCTAACCATCGCCCCAGGTTCTGTAGTCGCACGTACCCAAATCTTGTGTAAAGAAGGTGGCGAAGTACGAGGTGTTCAAAAAGGAGCTGAAAACGTGCGTCGCTGTTTGGTGTTGCGCGACGCTGACAGGCTTCCCGTTAATACTAGTACTCAGCCAAAGGTAAAAGTGGGTGACTTGCTAGTAGAAGGTACAGAAGTTGCTCCTGGAGTTTTTGCCCCAGAATCAGGGCAAGTAGTCGATATTAAAAGTGTCGCTGCTGCATCTGGTGAAGAATCAGCTTTGAGTACTAAAAACTACGTTATTACTACTCGTATCGGTCGCCCTTATCGAGTCAGCCCGGGTGCTGTGTTGCAGATAGAAGACGGCGATTTGGTACAACGGGGTGATAACTTGGTGTTGCTAGTGTTTGAACGCGCCAAAACCGGAGATATCATTCAAGGTTTGCCCCGGATTGAGGAACTGCTGGAAGCTCGTAAACCGAAAGAAGCGTGCATCTTATGTCGGCGAGGCGGAGAAGTTAAGGTAGTTTACGGTGATGGTGATGAAGCGATCGCCATCAAGGTCGTAGAATTTAATGGGGTGGTGACAGATTATCCTCTGGGACCAGGACAAAATTTGATTGTGCCAGATGGCTCGACAGTATTAGCAGGACAACCGTTAACTGATGGGCCATCCAATCCCCATGAAATTTTGGAAATCTTCTTTAGCTTGGGTTCCGAAGATGGCATCTATGCTTGTGCTAGCCTTGCCTTACAGAAGGTACAAACCTTCTTAGTGAATGAAGTGCAAATGGTGTACCAGTCTCAAGGGATTGATATTTCCGATAAGCACATTGAAGTGATTGTTCGCCAGATGACCAACAAAGTCAGGATTGATGATGGTGGTGACACCACAATGCTTCCCGGCGAATTGGTGGAACTGCGTCAAGTTGAGCAGGTGAACGAAGCTATGGCAATTACAGGCGGTGCTAGGGCACAGTATACCCCAGTATTATTGGGGATCACTAAAGCATCGTTGAACACCGACAGCTTTATTTCCGCCGCTTCCTTCCAAGAGACAACACGGGTACTCACCGAAGCAGCTATCGAAGGCAAATCTGACTGGCTGCGCGGATTAAAAGAAAACGTGATTATCGGGCGATTGATTCCGGCAGGTACTGGATACAATACCTATGAAGAACCAGGAGCGATCGATGACTATGCTGCTGAAATTACCAGTAGCGTGTTAGATGAAGTTGACGATCCCCTAGATATGGTCTTAGACGATCGCACAGCTCGCACCTATAATTTAGATTCTCCTACTCTTGGGGAATCTGGCTTTGGCAGCAGACGTGCAGAAAGGTCAATTCTAGATGAAGAAGATGAACTAATTGCTGACGAAGTAGTAGATGACGACGATTACGAGGAAGAAGAGGAAGACGACGAAGATGATTTCGACGACGAATAGAAACTTGATATTTCGCGTCTAAAAAGGAAAAGGGAAAAGGTAATATCCAGTCTGCTCAATTACCAATAACCAAAATACCTGACTCGTGCTAGCGTGCCCCTTGCAAAGGGGCGCGCTAGTTTCAGTTTTAACCCTAGCGAGCAAGTGTCGTCATATTCAATTAAAATAAGCGATCGCAATCAGTATATTGAAATTTTCTACTTTACAGCGCTGCAAACTTTTTAGGTGCAATTTATCTAGCTGCTTCTGTCATTTTGCTTAATTGATGACACGCCCTAGTAATCACTGGTACATAACCATCTGATTCTAGTAACTTTATTCATGAATTTAAAATTATAAAAACTGTCGAGCGATCGCTGGTTCTGTATTAAGTCCAAGGTAACTTATTTGACTGTGATATTTATGGCTTCAGATAATTTTGATGCTGTCTGCTGGAACCGTTCAGGAAGTATACGAAGTTAACAATGTTTGAGGCACTATCAAGCCCATAAATTTGAGAAAATAAGGCTAAAGAATTCAATTAAATTGTGTTTGTAACCCTCATTTGATCGTTACTCCCTGAACAATTACGTTTCAAGTCTAGAGTATTACTCTAAGAGGATGTCTGAAAAGTATGAAGGCCCACGTAACTGTATCCTGTCATTAGAAAAAATACTTAAGTATGACAGAGTTACGAGAGCCATGAATCCATCGTACCCAAGTAATCTGATTTCTGAGCAGTGGGAACTACTATCAGGGCTAATTCCTGCGCCAAAAACAGGTGGTCGAAAACGTAGTGTTGATATGCAGGCGATCGTTAACGCCATCCTATACATCTTGTGTGCAGGTTGTGCATGGCGAATGCTGCCAAATGATTTTCCCAATTGGAAAACTGTGTATCATTACTTCCGGCGATGGCAAACTGGTTATGTTATTTAGGGGAGCCGGGTTCGGTGTTACTTCTGCGGATACGATACCTCCACCAGCGATCGCCACAGAAACTATAACGAAAATTGCCAGAGGGCGTGAATATCTTGATATTGTTCTGGTTTTATGCATTAAATAAAACCAGAATAATATCAAAATTAGCACGATTAATATTGCTAATGCGGTATTTGAGCGTATCATAAGACCTCGCGATACGTGTGGAAACCATCAGGTTGAAACTGACTCAGGAAGACTCAACCTTAATTTATGTAGTATTAAAGTACCAAAAATGTATTATAAGCGTATAAATGATGTATTTTAACCATCTATAAAATACTACGCCGCAGTAATCTGATTCTCTTAGGATTACTATTGTCATGAATGCTGCGACTTTCTCCAACTTAAGTCACACTGATAATATTTAATACATAGTTTATCAATTATCAGTCATTCTATGCCTATCCATCAGTACAATTAATCACGGGATCGCTTGCTGTATTCTTCACGATTTGTTACAAAAGTACAAAGAACTTCTAGAGACTTAAAACCACATGTTCGGCGGACTTACTGGTTTACAAAATCCTAAAGGCACAGATTGGGGAGAGCGGATGCTCAATACAGTCGCCAGCCAAACGATTCGCCACCTGTTTACCCAAAGCGAGTCAGTAGAAGTTTTTGTGCGCTGCTACCCCTCCAGCAAGCTCTTGCAAGGCAGCATTGATAGCTTCAAAATGAGCGGCCGTGGCTTGGTGATTCGGAGAGATTTTGCAGTTGAAGAGATGTCGTTTGAAACTGATGCGGTGGCCATTGACTTCGGCTCGGTTTTAAGTGGCAAACTTAGCCTTAAGCAACCTACTCAAGCAATCGCTCAAATAATCTTATCAGAAGCAGGCATAAACCAAGCCTTTAATGCAGAACTGGTGAAAAAGCGCTTACTTAACCTCACCGTACCATCACTGACAGAATTATCTGGCGGTGAACCAGTCTCCTTTACAGATGTTCAGGTACAGCTATTGCCAGAAAATCGCTTACAGCTTCTAGCAAAAGCAGATTTAAATAATGGCGAACTTGTGCCCCTGAGCATGATTTTAACTGTAGGTATTGAAAGACGGCGGCGAGTTTCTTTCAAAGATTCAAAAATTCAACTTGACCAAGTGCCAGAAGCACAACGAGAAATCTCGCAAACCTTGAGCGTAGCGCTGGTAGAAATTTTAGATAATATGGTCGATTTGGATCGTTTTGACCTTGATGGAGTGAAAATGCGCCTCAACCGATTAGAAACTGAAGGTCAAAAAATTATTTTCAGTGGATATGCTGAAATTGAACGTATTCCAAATAGTCCTTAATCTAAGATTATAGGTAAAAAATTAAAGTGAAGCTTTAAACAAATTAAATACCGCCTAAATGATTTTAGGCGGTAGTTTAAATCTTTAGGTTTTGAAGAAAGTTAGGAGTCATTAATGACTCCTAACTTTTAACTTTTTATCTTCCCACACCTACATATTGGAATCCTGCGCGTATCATTGCTTCGGGGTCGAGGAAGTTACGACCATCAATGATAACGGGGTGGGCCATCAGTTTCGCCATTTTCACATAGTCCAGAGTGCTGAACTGCTGCCATTCGGTGACAAGTACTAAGGCATCACAGCCGTCAGCAAGTCTTTCGGCATCGGTTTCTACTAACACGCCAGAAAGCCCATGACGTAGACCTGTTTGGGAAACAATGGGGTCATAGGCTTTTACTTTGGCTCCCAGCCGATTTAGCTGCTCAATTAGGTTGAGTGCTGGAGCGTCGCGCAAGTCGTCGGTATCGGGCTTGAAGGTCAGTCCGAGTAGTCCGACTGTTTTGCCTTTGAGAATTTTGAGAACTTGTTGGAGTTTTTCCAAAGCAATCAACCGCTGACGTTCGTTGACACTGACAGCAGATTTCAGTAGCTGGGCTTCATAACCATAGTCATCAGCAGTGTGAATCAGAGCGGAGACATCTTTGGGAAAACAAGAACCACCCCAACCAATACCAGCTTGTAAAAACTTGTTACCAATGCGGGAATCTAGACCGATACCTCTAGCTACTTGGGTGACATCAGCACCGACGCGATCGCAAATATTAGCAACTTCGTTAATAAAACTAATCTTAGTGGCTAAAAAGGCATTAGCGGCGTATTTAATCATCTCCGCCGAACTCAGGTCTGTTGCCAAAATTGGCACTGGAGGTAAAGACTGATCGTCAGCGTACTTGCGTTCCACAATTGGGGCATAGAGTTGTTGCATTAAAGCTACTGCTCTTTGGCTATTGCCTCCTAGTACGATGCGATCGGGGTTAAAGGTGTCGTGAACTGCTGAACCTTCGCGCAAGAACTCTGGATTGCTGACTACATCAAACTCGGCTACAAATTCAGATAATTTCTCATCACTCGGCACTCCACCCGCGGGTACCAGTGTTTTCTGCCGCTCTGCAACACCATCTAGAACAAGCATCCGCACCCAGTCACCTGAGCCAATCGGTACTGTAGATTTATTCACTATGACTTTATAACCACCGTTGAGATTTTCCCCAATCCCACGGGCTACAGCTTCAACGTAACGAGTATCACTTTCACCAGTGGGTAGAGGTGGCGTTCCTACAGCAATAAACAGAATTTCTCCGTGGGAAACTCCAGCAGCAAGATCGCTAGTAAAATGAATCTTCTCTGTTTGAATGGCTGACTGCATAATTTCTGAGAGTCCCGGCTCAAAAATTGGAGACTGCCCAGACTTCATTAACTTAACTTTTTCTTCGTTGTTGTCTACGCAAATTACATCATGCCCTATATGAGCCAAGCAAGCGCCTGTAACTAAACCAACGTAACCAGTACCAATAACGCAAACACGCATTTATTTAACTCCTCACTTATTTGGGCTTAATCTTCAAAAAGAAGTTCTCAAGTTTACACTTACACATTTGGGAAAACTCAGCAACTAAATATACTAGCTACTGATGGAATTAGCCTGCATAAAAATTTAGAGCGACGCTAGACGCCACTCAGGTGGTTGAATTATTGACATCGCTTTGAATGCGATCGCGAAAATCTTCTATTGTTAGTTTTAAACCCTCTTGCAGAGGAATGGTAGGTTCCCAATTTAACCAAGTTTTTGCCTTTGTAATATCAGGCTGGCGACGGCGGGGATCGTCCGAAGGTAGTGCCTCGAATTTAATCTGCGCGTCTGGATTGATCATATTTTGCACAGTTTGTGCCAATTGTAAAATCGTGTATTCACCAGGATTACCCAGGTTGACTGGGCCAATGTAGTCGCTATTCATTAGGCGGATGAATCCTTCTACCAAATCGGAAACGTAGCAGAAACTACGAGTTTGTGAACCATCACCGTACACGGTTAAAGGATTACCCTGCAAGGCTTGAACTATAAAGTTGCTCACCACCCGACCATCATTTTCTAACATTCTTGGTCCGTAGGTGTTGAATATCCGCACAACTCGAATATCAACTTTATTTTGCCTGTAGTAATCAAATGCTAGAGTTTCAGCAATTCTTTTACCTTCGTCGTAGCATGAACGTATTCCAATGGGATTGACGCTACCTCTATACTCTTCAGTTTGAGGATGAACTTCTGGATCTCCGTATACTTCACTAGTAGAAGCTAAGAAAAACCTCGCTTTCACACGTTTAGCTAGCCCCAACATATTTAGTGTTCCCATCACGTTAGTTTTAACGGTTTTAACTGGGTTGTACTGGTAATGTACTGGTGAAGCAGGACAAGCTAAATGATAAATTTGATCGACTTCTAACCGAATTGGTTCGGTAATATCGTGACGAATCAATTCAAAGTACGGATGGCCTAACCATTTCAAAATGTTGCGTTTATGACCGGTGTAAAAATTATCCAAGCATATTATTTCATGGCCAGCAGTCATTAGTCGGTCGATGAGATGGGAACCAATAAACCCAGCACCGCCCGTCACCAAAATTCTCATAGTTTCCCAGTTACTTACAAATATTTTCAGTAGCTATTGCACTTACTTTTAGATTACCCACCTTGGGTACAAAAATACAAAACAAAAAAACGAACAAGGCTCAATCAAAAATTGTTGTTGAACTTACCTATTTTTTCACAGTTGTAGTTTTGTTATATTTTTACCTGTTTTCTTAAGAATTCAATTAGCAAAATAACAAATATTCTTTAAAAATTGTTTGTTGTTCTGCCGATCTTTATCAAATCTTCAAAAATATAAAGTATTTTTACGGTTATTAAGTTTTTAATTGGATACCAAAAATTAGTCGAGATCGGGTTGACACTCGCGCTAAAAATATATGCAAATAATACAGACGTAAACCTCTACAGCCGATTCTATTTATTACCAATATTTGAGGAAATTTGATGCCTCCGGCGGTCACTGAGCTTGTCGAAGTGCGGACTACGCTAACGCAGCCCAAGTCCACTTACTTGAACTGTATTCTGCCTTACATCATACAGCAGATGTAATGCTGTTAACCGTGGTAGAGAGAATTAAATTTGTGCTTTGAGTGCGTTGCGGTTCTCCAAGCATAATAATTGAGCAGGTCAGTTGTCTGGCTAACTGGGTTGTGACATCGCTAATGGCTAACCCTCCAGGACTGGTACGATTACGTATAAAAGGTAAAACTACTAAATCATATAATCTTGCTGCCTGTAAAATTGCTTGGGCAACATTTTCGTGAGCGATGATTTGAATTTCTGGGGCATTGGCTAAAGCCAATTTAGATACCAATAAGGAGAGATGCGATCGCCTCCAAGCAATTTTACTAGAACTAGTACGGCGATCGCACACATTCAGCACAGTAATGTGGCTCTGATTTGCCTCTGCGAGCATCTGGGCAAATTGTACAGGTTGTAATGTCGGCGCTGTTAAATTTTCTATTGGTACTAAGATTCGCTGAATTTTTTTCGGTGATTGTACTAAACGTGTTACCGCTACTGGACAATGAGATGCCCAAAGCACACCATCAATCACATTTCCAAATAAACGCGCTCGCAACCCAGTTCGTTTACCCCAACCCATAACAATTAAATTAGCCTTTTGTTCGCGAGCCGCTCTGCTAATTCCTTGAGCAAAGGCATCATCAATTCGCAGCACTGGTTCTGCGGCTACGCCTAAAGCTCGACTTTGTTTAGTGGCTTTATTCAATAACCACTCACTCCGTTGTAGAGACGCTTCTAACTGGGGCGCATCCATGTGAGCAGCAGCAGTAGCGATCGCCAAGGGTATAATTTTGCCCTCAGACTGACGCGCTAATAATGCCGCCATTTCAGTCAAATACTGCTGGGTCTGAGGATTATATATAGGTACGACTATAGTAAAAGCACTGTCTGTTTCTGATGTGTTCTCCTCAGCTAGGGGTGGTGCTGGATCTTCATCTGGTGAGGAATTCAAACCAACAGCTATTCGACTGGTGATCAACGGTCCCAAGGTTGATGTGACGAGCATTAAGACAATCACACTGTGTAATACTTCTATTGGCAGTAACCCAGCCTGATATCCCACTAACGTTGCTGCTAACGTTGTACCAACCTGGGGAAGTGACAGCGACCACATCGTTAGCATTTCTTGCCATTTATAGCGGTAAACCAGTTTTGTCAACAAAGCTGCGATCAATTTACTGATAATCAAACCAACTACGATCAATAGCGTTAACTTGAGCGTATTCAGATTGTTTACAAAGACGGGTAGATCGATCAGTAAGCCAAGGTCAACAAAGAAAATGGGAATGAACAGCACACTGCCAATAAATACCACCTTTTCTTTGACTGGGCCTTCACCCACAGCTTCATTCACTGCCAAACCCGCTAAAAAAGCACCAACAATTTTTTCTACCCCAATCAATTGAGCGCCCACAGCTGCCAGAAACACAGAAAGCAACACAAACAAAAACTTGTTTCCTTCATCGTCTCCAGAGCGTTTGAAAAATTCTTTGCCTGCCCAATCAAAGCCTGTCACAACGGCCACAGAGTAGATAATTAACCAACCTGACAAAGTGAGTAGTCTCGCAAAGCTGAATGCTTCAGTATGAGAGACTGCTACACAAATGGCTAATATCAGTACTGCACCAATGTTTGTAAAAATCGTAGCCCCAATGGTGACAGTAACAGCTTCGTTGTTTACCACTCCCAAACGGCTGATTATGGGGTATGCCAAAAGGGTATAGGAAGCAAATAAAGAGCCAATTAAGATTGAAGTATTCCAGCCATAGCCTAAAATCAGCCCTACTAAGGTTCCCATGACTAGGGGTACACAGAAAGTAAAGCTAGCAAACCCAAAGGCACGACTTGTTTTCCGGCGAAACTGTTCTAAATCGATTTCTAGCCCGGCGACAAACAGCAAATAAATTAACCCAATGTCTGAGAGTAGGTTAATCATCGGTGAGTCAGACTGAAAAAGATTCCAACCTGAAGGCCCAAGTACTAGCCCTGAGAAAACCAAGCCCACTAATCCTGGTAATCTTAGCCGTTCAAACATGATGGGTATAACTAAGATGACCACCAGCAAAATAGCAAAGGGAACAATTGGTTCTTTGCCAAGAACTTGGGAAGTTGGTTCCAGAACAAGAACTTGTGATATTAGTTCCATATATAGGAATTGAAGGGGCTATGGTAAAACAGCGATTACCTTGGGGGCGATCGCCCGATCAATATGAATAAATAGAGAAGCCACCTGACGAAAAATCAAAAATCTTCTTAATTTACACTAACTAGGCAATTATTTAAGAACTAACTACCTACGGGTGGATTTGACTCAAAATGAACCGTAAGCGATCGTAGTCATCTTTCAGTAACACACTTAAGTTACGTCCAGCTTTAATTAACCATTCTCGGTCAGCTTTGCGTAACTGGTATACATCTCGAATGGCAGCTGCGGTTAAAGACTCGATTGGCGCACCATTAATACACAGCAGTGTCCGTAAAAAATCTAGTTCTTCAGTAAATTTAATGATAGCTTCTGGTTCACATCGGTAAACAGCTTGATGAATTTGTGGGGGACGGGGTGGAAGATACTGATATACTCTTTGGTTATAACTTTTATTTTGCGAAGATAGTTCAAATCCCACGATCGCAGCCCTAAATTCTGTGCGGAGCATGGCAAATATTTGGGGTTGTTCCTCCCGTAAATCTTGCAAGGACAACCCTAATGCCCTCGCCCTGTGTACGGAATCTATGGGCATAGTTGTAGCATAATAGACTACAGCATAAATTTGATTGCCAGATTCTTCATCTACAGAACAGACCCAACTACCAAAGGGTGGCATCGAGGGAAAGCTTAAATCTACCGGTTCTAAACACTGAGCTAAAAATTCGGTACTAGTAGTTTCAATCACCTCCGCAATGTGGTTGGGATGGCGATCGCCAGTGGCAAACTGTGGTAAAGGGAGGCGCATAGTAATTTAGTCATTAGTCATTGGTCATTAGTCATTAGTTTTTGCCAAATGACAAAGAACAAATGACTAATGACTAATCTTATTTGGCTTTTTTACGTCCGGCAGTGGTTTCTACGAGTTCCAATTCGCTCAGGCGGAAGGTAACTAATTTATCCCAGTTACCACCTTCAAATAATACGGCTACTTTGCCGTCACTCACCCGTTGCACGAGTCCTTCGTAGCGATAATAAGTATCTGCGGGATTCTTAACGCGAATAGTTGCTCCAGGCAGAATCATTTTTTTAGCCTCGCTTGTTTCCTTTTAATAGCTTAATACTTGTTAATAGTCATTTGTCATTAGCAAAGGACAAAGGACAAATGACTAATGACGAATCAATAATACTTCTGCCTTTGTCGAAAATTTGCTACCGATTCTACTATTCCCAAGGAAATGAAGTTGGTTAGCATCGCAGAACGCCCATAACTCATCCAAGGTAGGGGAATTCCTGCCACAGGTGCTAACCCAACAGTCATACCAATGTTGACAATCAGCTGAAACACAATCATGGACAAAACGCCAATAGCCAACAAAGAACCAAAGTTATCTTTGGCGGTTTGGGCAACATGCAGTAGACGGAAGCAAATTAAGCAGAAGACAAACAGCACTACCAAACAACCGACAAAACCAAATTCTTCCCCCACTGCGGAAAAAATAAAATCTGTATGCTGTTCCGGTACGAAATTCAGTTGTGTCATTGGCCCCTTGAATAGACCCCATCCCCAAATTTCACCAGCACCAATAGCAATGCGAGATTGGATTAAGTGATATCCAGCACCGAGTGGATCGTGATCGGGATTCATGAATACAGTCAGACGGTCTTTTTGATACTCTTTCAAAACATGGTTCCAAGCGAAGACTCCTAATTCGCCACCCAGGATATTGAGAGTCCACGCACCGATAGCACCCAAACCAAATCGCCGCCAGGGAAGAGTTTGCCAGCCTACAATCGCCATTGCAACTGACCAAACTATCCCTAATGGGCCAAAAGATAGTTCTTTGAATAAAACTATTGGCGCTGTTAAAGGCCAAGAGATACTAAACAAAATGGCGGCAACCACCGGAGAAATCATCAGAATTAACCAGCCTGGGTTAGCATTTGCCCAGTAAAGCATTCCTAAGACGATCGCACCAAATACCAGTGATGTTGCTAAATCTGGCTGTAAAAATACTAGTCCCCAAGGTATAGCGGTGATTGCCAGAACGCGGAAAACACCTTCGAGGCTAGAAGCAGTCCGCCTGTGTAGCAAAGCTGCTAATGTGATAATCATGCCGACTTTGGCAAATTCTGAGGGTTGCACATTAAAGCCGGCGACACTAATCCACCGTTGTGCCCCTTTGGCGCTAGTACCAGCAATCATCACGGCAATTAAACTGAAGTTCGTCAGTGTGTATGTTACCCAGTGCCACTGCATCAAGAGTTCGTATCGGATGCGAGATAAAAATAGGGCTATAAGCACGCCGATACCCGCTACCATCCAGTGCCACCACCAGTCAGTTACTGGCTGCTTCAGTTCCGTACTGAGAATCATCAGGCCGCCAAAGATACTGACAGCAATCGGCAAACAAAAAAGTAGCCAATCTACATGCTGCCAGGGCTTAACCCAAGACTTCCAGCGAATTTTGGGGAGCGATCGTTTTAACAACATTGTGCCAGTTTAGACTTTAGCTTTAATTGTTGGGAATTGGGAATTGGGAATTGGGCATTGGGCATTGGGCATTGGTTATTCTCCTTTGCTCCCCTGCTTCCCCACTTCTTAATACCCAGTCCCTAGTATTCCCAAGCCATAGCCCAGGAAGTAGATAGAAATCAAAATTTATAATTATGTCAGGGCAGCAACTGATACTTTACCAGCAATGGTAAGAGCGATCGCTGTTAATGCTTTTGCTGAAGCTGAATCTGGATCGCCAACAACTATCGGTACACCACTATCACCACCAACTCGCGTGGAAATTTCTAGCGGCACACACCCCAAGAGTGGCACTCCCAATTCCGCAGCTGTTTTGGAGCCACCACCGGAACCAAAGATGTCATATTGCTTATCTGGTTGATCGGGGGGGATAAAATAGCTCATATTTTCCACGATCCCCAATACTGGAACATTCATTTGCTGGAACATCCGCAATCCCTTGCGAGAATCTAACAGAGCTACGTTTTGCGGCGTTGTGACAATTACTGCCCCTGCCATCGGCACTGCTTGCGTTAAAGTTAACTGAGCATCTCCGGTTCCCGGCGGCATATCTACAATCAGATAGTCCAGTTCACCCCATTCAACTTGATAGAGAAACTGGCGAATTACACCATTGAGCATAGGCCCCCGCCAAATTACTGGTTGATCTCGGTCAATCAAAAAGCCCATTGAAACTAATTTGACGCCGTGATTAAAAGCAGGTTCCAGAATGTCACCTGTTTCACTAGAACGCACAGTAATTTGAGCATCAGACAAACCCAGCATGGTGGGGTCATTGGGCCCGTAAATATCAGCATCTAGCAAGCCGACTTTCGCTCCAGTTTGAGCTAGAGCCACTGCTACATTCACTGCAACCGTACTTTTACCAACGCCACCTTTACCGCTGGATACAGCAATGATATTTTTGACTCCAGAAATGCCAGTGCGTTGGCGCAGCCCGCCGGAGGCATCGGGTAAACTTTTTTGTTGGGGTGTTTCTGCCGTCACTTCTATACTGACATCTGTCACGCCTGGGAGTTTTTTGACAGCTTTCTGACAGTCTTCGACAATAAATTCACGTAAAGGACAGGCAGGAGTGGTTAATACTAAAGTGAAACTAACCTTACCACCGTCAATTTTTACGTTGCGAATCATATTCAGTTCTACCAGACTTTTGCGGAGTTCTGGGTCTTCCACTGGTCGCAAAATTTCTAAGACAGAGCGGGAATCGAGGACATCGTACATAAAAATTCAAAATTCAAAAAGAATAAATACACTTGTGGGGGAACATCTTAGCTATTAACTGGATGCCTTCTTAAGTAAGGTCAGCTAAGTTTTATCACTGTTACTGCCGTGATAAAACTTAGCAAATAGCATTATTACCTAATAGAATCTTAACTTTCTTTGGGCATTGGGCATTGAAAAGAGATAGAAGGGCAAGGTGCTACTCTTGCTGAAGGGAAAACTCTTCTCCCCTGCTCCCCTGCTCCTCGGTCACTGAGCGTAGTCGTTCGCGCAGCCTCTCGTAGAGAAGTGCTGCTCCCTTGCTCCCTTGCTTCTTCCCCAATCCCCACTACCTAAAAATCAAAACAACTGTCATTAAGGGATTTTTTCTGACCAGATACCGCTGGTAATGCCGTCTTTTCTACTGCTTCGACTAAAGAACGTGCAACGCGGTCTGCATAAGGACGGGATAAAGACCAAATCAGGGGTGATAACCAACCCCGTAGGGTTACAGAATAAGACAAACAAGTACCACAAACTGTTGACTCTACTTGGTAAGTTACCCGTTCTTCTATTCCAGGAATCGCCATCACGCGGATACTCAGCATCTCTCTGGGATTGACGCGTTCCACAAAAATTCTGATGGGAATCGGCGAAAAGCGTGTTACAGCTTGAAAAATTAATCCTGGTTTGGGTACTAATCCGTGGGGGACATTAGTACTCTTAAGTTGTGGATGCCAAGAAACATCTGTTAAGTCAACCACTTTTTGCCACAGTTCATCTACAGAAGCAGAACTAATCTCTCGATACGTCCACACCAGAGAAGCGCAAAACCGACGACGTTTGCGGTGGATGAATTTGGATAACCAACCTTGCATTTTCCTAATCCTCCTCCCTAAACACTTTCTGGTAACTCTGGTGTGGCGTTCAACTACGCTTAACTGCTAAATTAAAACTTTCTCAAAAATGTCCTAAATCATAGCAAGCCCTGATTTCGATACAGACCCTAACAGTCAACATCAGCAATATGGCAAAAAATTTCTGAGTAGGCCAGTCAAATCGTTGATACCTCAAGCTTAAGACTAAAATTTAGTCTTTATACCAGAATATTCCAATTAAGAATTTCAAAAAAAACTAATTCAATATACAAGCCTATACGCATTTGAGGGAAAATAACTCTAGTGATGCCCATCAATCGGATAAATGCTTAACCCAGGAAGAAAAAAGCGGGTTGGGCAAATAGAACTAGATTGTTGGCGTGTGTTTCCCCCAAATTTTAAAATGAAAAATTTGTGGCTTTCTGGAAATTGTAATTTAGGTTCGGGAATCTATGTTGACCAACTCGCAAACACCAACTGTAGAAGCAGAATCATCAAAGTCTTTGCCAGCACCTGACGCTCAGACTAGGGTCAGTCAGTTTATGAAACAGCTGCAAGACGAAATTACCGAATCATTGGCAAAACTAGATGGTGTAGCTAAGTTTAATGAAGATAGTTGGGAACGCCCAGAAGGAGGGGGAGGGCGATCGCGCGTGCTGCGAGAAGGTGCAATATTTGAACAAGCAGGTGTAAATTTTTCTGAAGTTCAGGGTTCCCATTTGCCACCCTCAATTTTAACCCAACGCCCGGAAGCCGCAGGGCATGGCTTTTATGCCACAGGCACTTCAATGGTATTACATCCTCGCAATCCTTATGTGCCCACAGTTCATCTCAATTATCGCTACTTTGAAGCGGGGCCAGTGTGGTGGTTTGGTGGCGGTCTTGACTTGACACCTTATTACCCCTTTGCTGAAGATGCGGCACATTTACACAAAACATTAAAGCAGGCTTGCGACCAACACCACCCAGAGTATTACCCGGTGTTTAAGCGGTGGTGTGATGAATATTTTTACCTGAAGCATCGTGATGAAACACGGGGCGTCGGTGGTCTATTTTTTGATTACCAAGATGGGCAGGGTGCTTTATACCGCGGCCCAAATCCCAATGGAGAAGCGGCTATTTATAGCAATCAGGTGGGAACACCAGCAACCCGCAATTGGGAAGATTTGTTTGCTTTTGTGCAAGACTGTGGTAGAGCATTTTTACCAGCCTATGTACCAATTGTAGAACGGCGCAATGGGATGGAGTATGGCGATCGCCAACGAAATTTTCAACTCTACCGTCGGGGACGTTATGTAGAATTTAACTTGGTTTATGACCGAGGTACTATTTTTGGTCTACAAACCAACGGACGCACTGAATCAATTCTCATGTCCCTACCGCCCTTAGTACGCTGGGAATACGGCTATCAACCGGAACCCAATTCCCCTGAAGCCGAGTTGTATGAAACTTTCCTTAAACCTCAAGATTGGATCAATTGGACACCTAAATAGTTTTGAGTGCTGAGTGCTGAGTGCTGAGTGCTGAGTGCTGAGTGCTGAGTGAGAAGTTATGATAATTATCCCGATCTTCCCCGACTCTCTCATCTCACTCATCTCTTCCACTCCTCACTATTTTCGTGAGTTATAACTACTAAAGTTAAGCACTTAGCTGAAAAAGGTGACAAATTTAGCTATAGCTTGTTAATCTCAAGTGACAGCATTAGAAAATTCTGTCACTAGTTAATCTTAAAAGGAATGCCACGGGGAGGGCTTTAGTGATTCATATAGACCAAAAAACTTATACAACCCAAGACGGAAACACTGTTATCGTCTTGACACCATCAGGCCGTCTGGATATCACCACGGCTTGGCAATTTCGCCTGAAGTTACAAGAGTGTATTTCCAAACTCAGTCGCCATGTAGTTGTAAATCTGGCTCAGGTAAATTTTATTGATAGTTCTGGTCTTACGTCTTTAGTAGCTGGAATGCGTGATGCTGATAAAGTCAAAGGCAGTTTTCGCATTTGTAATGTACACCCAGAAGCCAAACTCGTGTTTGAAGTGACGATGATGGATACTGTTTTTGAAATCTTTGAAACAGAAGAGGAAGCTTTAGAAGGTGTGCCTCGTAGCATTGCCAGCTAAAAAAGAGTTACAAGTTAAGAGTGAGGAATTAATTCATAACTCAATAACTCATAACTTTATCTTATTGAATACTGATTTTGCTTGGTGTAGCGATAAGGCCCCATAATCGCCCCCCAGGTTGCTTTTCCAGTTGCGGGATCAATTCCTTTGTCGTAGCTGTGAAATTCTGTCGCTGTAGCTGCAAAACCTAAAGAAACATGAATACTATTGCCAAGATAAGTAAAACTACAACGAGTCTCTGGTAGTGGGGTAGCGGTAAACTTATAGCGATCGCCAGCTAGTTTCTCCTGAGTAACTCTTAGGATACAACCTGGTAGTAAATCTAATTGTTCGGATGTCAGTGTGTTTAGTAGAGCAGGGTTATCACCTGCGCCTTTTAATGCACCTGGATCTTGAGGCATATAATATTGTACTTCCACAGTTGCGTCAGAGTCGCTGCTTTGACGCAACCGGATAATTCGCTGGCGGTAAGGTTTATCTAAGGTAATAACGTTAGCCTGTTCAGCAAACAAGGTAATGCTATCTTCTGTGAACAGATTAACTGGTCTTTGCCACAGACGAAGGTGGACATACCAAACTGGTTCTGCTATGGCTTGTTCCCGATTATCAAATTCACCAGCTAGGTACTCACCTAAAACAATTAACTGTGGCGAGAAGTTCATAAGTACAATCAATAAATCATTAAGGATAATAATTCTTAGCTAGTTTTTTAGGAGAAAAGGTCTGATCCCCTGTGGCTATCAGCTTATAAAATACTTCTAATGTGTATATATTGTAAATGAAACCGTCACCCGCTAAAAGCTCAACTTGGCAAAGTAGCCTTTAAGCGAGAAAATAAAGATACGTCGCCCTTAACATTTCTTTTTTCTTTGTGAATAACGTCCGTACAGTCTCTGATACAAAGCGAACTTTCTATAATCTTCACACCCGTCCGATCAATACTATTTATCGTCGGGTTGTGGAAGAATTGATGGTGGAAATGCATCTGCTGTCAGTAAATATCGATTTTAGCTACAATCCAATTTATGCCTTGGGTGTCGTCACTACTTTTGACCGCTTCATGGAAGGCTATCAACCAGAACGGGATCAAGAATCAATTTTTAACGCCTTATGTCAGGCTATAGAAACAGATCCGCAACGCTATCGACAAGATGCCCAAAGATTGCAAGCTGTAGCTAAAGGTTTGCCAGTTAAAGATTTAATTGGGTGGCTGGGCCAAACTACTTACTTAGATAGAGATGCTGACTTGCAAGCACAACTGCAAGCGATCGCCAATAATCCTAACTTTAAATACAACCGTTTGTTCGCAATTGGTGTATTTTCGTTATTAGAACAGTCAGATCCCGGATTAGTCAAAGATGAAAAGCAACTCACTGAGGCGCTGAAAGCGATCGCTGCTGGCTTGCACCTCTCCGATGACAAACTCAACAAGGATTTGGAGTTATACCGTTCTAACCTGGACAAAATGGCGCAAGCGCTAGTAGTGATGGCAGATATACTCTCAGCTGATCGCAAAAAACGCGAGCAACGTAAACAACAATCAACTACCCCAGTTGCTCCCCCAAGTTCCAACGAATAGTTAGAATTTGGCAGTGAAGAGTTAGGAGTTATGAGTGAGGAATTGTTAATAACTCCTAACTCTTAACTCTTAACTTTATACACCCAATATTTTGTAGATTAAGCTGTTAATTATAGTCAGCGTAAATGCCCCAATAACAGCACTCCAAATCCCGTAACGCAAGCGAAAGCCCTCTACTAACCAAGCAGCAATACTAAAACAAACCACAGCAATCATAAATGTGAAAATGCCGGATAATAAATCCAATGTGAGTAAATTTGGTACTGCAAAAATGAGGCTTAAAATCGGTCTGACTATTGCCGTCACGATACCAAGCACTGCGGCAGAAAGAAACGCTTTACCAGGAGTATCAATTTCAACTCCCAAAGGCAACTTACTAATTATCAACAAGCTGATAGCTGTTACTACCCAAACAATTAAAAGCGTCACGATATTCATGCCACAACCCCTGATATTAATTAGTAATTCGTAATTAGGACACGCTGAAAGACGCTTGATACAAGCGCTTTCCAATCTGTTAACCTATTTGGACATCCTTCCCCAATTTGGTATGAAATGTGGATGGTAATTGGTGATGAGTTGCTCAGTCTATAGGTGGAAAAATCTTTAAAGCTCAACCAATTATTTGTAAATTAGCAGTTTTTTTTATCTAGCCGAGATTTATTCTAGATATCTTTAGGTTTGAGAAAAGGTTTGCAGGAGAAGTGGGGAGTGATGAATGCGGGACAAGGGGACAAGGGAGACAAGGAGAATAACCTATGCCCAATGCCCCTTATCCCCAGAGGGGCCCACCATTCCTAATTCCCATTCCCCTATCTCATCTTTTAAGAGGAGGTTGGGTTTGTTTCGGTGCTACAGGCGCTTGAGGCGCTGGTGAGTTAGGAAGCACAGGAGAAATACCAGGATTGATAGGACTGATGCCTTGCCCAGTTGGAGGCTGAGTGATGCTAGGAAAGGGTTCAGAATTAGGTGCTAAGGGGAATTTTGGGGTAATATTCCCTTCGGGATTAATTCCTGGAAGTGGCACAGCACCAGGATTGATTGGAAAAGAGGGGACAGCAGGCTGGTTAGGCGAGTTTATGGATGGTTGAGAAGGGCCAGGAATAATTCCCAAAGAAACGCGATCGCCTCCTACTTGTCGTAGCAAATCTAATGTCTCAATTACATCATTGTAAGTTGCTGTGCGCGAAGCATTCAGTACCACAACGGCATTGGGGTTTGCTTGGAGATACTGTTTTAAACTCTGTCTCAAATCTTCCTGTTTTACAGGCTGTTTTTCTATGTAAGTATTGCCCACAGCATCGATAGTTACAATCAGACTTCCACTCTGTGATGTTATTCCAGAGACTGTACTGGGGCTGGCTTTAGGCAAATCAACATTTATTGCCTGTTGCCGTGTAAATTGTAAAGCCGCTAATAAAAAAAATGTCAGGATACAAAAAACAACATCAATTAAAGGGATGATTTGAATTTGGACTTCTTCAATTGGAGTATGTAGATTAACTTTCATGTCTCACTCTCAAGCCTGGTTTAGGGGTTGAATTATTGACTATTAAGTAGGTGTATTTGGGGGTTCAGGAGGTTCAGAAACTCTAGTTTTTCCTGGCTTGCGGGGTGGAGTTAAATTTTCTTGTACAATTGCTGATGTCCTATTGCTAAAGTCAGGAGGAGACTGGCGATAGAGCAATTCCATCTCATTCCCTGCCTTCCGAAAAACTTTGACTTGGTTGACTACAAAACTTTGAAATAGGCGGTAAAATACCAAACTAATAATGGCAACTATTAGCCCACTTGCTGTACTAATTAAGGATTCACCAATACCAGTAGTCACCCCAGCAGTAGATTCAGTTCCCAAATCGCCAATCCGAATTGAGCGCAGAGACTGAATTAAACCCAAAACTGTACCCAACAATCCCAACAGTGGCGCTAGGGCAATTACCGCTTCTAAAAGTTTTTCGCCCCTGCGCATCCCAGCTAATTCGTCTTCTGCTGTAGCCTCCAGTGCTAGTCGAAAGGTTTCCGCATCAGTTTTCGTAAAACGTAGAGGGGCGTAAAGAAAACGCCCGACAGGCTGATGGCTTGCAAGTCTTGCGATGTCCGCAGCTACTTCCCAATTATCCTGGGCAGCATCCAGGATGCGGTCAACTATTTGCTTTTCCTGAGTCAAAATTCGCAACCAGAACCACAAACGCTCGAAAATGACACTCAAAGCCAGAATCGAGAGAACAAGCAATGGCCACATTGCTGGCCCACCCTTATAAAACAAATCTAAGATATCCACTGTTTAAGTTTCCTCCCTCCAGGACTAGAGCAAATGTGTTAAGGCATTTTAATTCTAGAGATTAATGCAAAATGAGGGACTTCCAAAATATAAATTTCTCAAAAACCTAAAAAAACAGTGCAAGCATAACGTATTTGACTGAGACTGCTGTACTAACTTGCTGCTGGATAGGCAATTGAATCATAGACCGATAATTTTTGGCATACTTTTGCTAAACTTCCTTGTAATACCAATTTGAAAAAAGAATGAAATACATAGATAAGATCCTAGCCAACCCTCTCTAGGGCTTCGGGGAGGGTGCGTGTCAGTGAAGGTGGGGTGTTTGGTCGCAAACATTTTTTGAATTGATATAACCTGAATCACCACAGGATATTTTCACGTTAAGGAGAACAAATTTTGGCAGCAGTCCGAGTCCGCCAGCATGTTAATCCACTTGGTAAAAAGTATCAAACACCAGCAAGTCCCCTTGACTGGGAAAAAATTTATGCAAAGCCAAATCAACCACTACATTTAGATATTGGCTGCGCTAAGGGACTGTTTTTGTTGAATATGTCCAAGATAGAACCCAACTGGAATTTTCTTGGCTTGGAAATTCGGGAACCGCTGGTGGTGGAGGCGAATAAGTTACGTTCTGAATTAGGTTTAACAAACCTGCACTATTTATTTTGCAATGTAAATAACTCACTGCGATCGCTTTTATCTTCCCTCCCTCCAGGAAGTTTACAACGCGTTACTATTCAATTTCCCGATCCTTGGTTTAAAACCCGCCACGCTAAACGTCGTGTAGTCCAACCAGAACTAGTGGCAGACTTAGCTAAGTATCTTGCGGTTGGGGGGTTGGTATTTCTGCAATCAGATATGGAATTTGTGGCTGTGGAAATGCGCGATCGCTTTGCTGCTAATTCAGCTTTTCAGAAAGTTGGTGCAGGAGAATGGCTAGCCGAAAATCCGCTGCCAGTTCCCACAGAACGGGAAATAAGTACGCAAAAAAAGGGTGAACCTGTTTATCGGGCTTTGTTTGAAAGGGTGAGAAGTACACAATAGAGATGTTTTTAATATCAACTCTATTTCCCAATTCTAAGTTTTATTGAGTAGCCTTATAAATATTTATTAATATTACTTAAATTTTGCTTAAATTTTGCTTTTATATTTCTATTAAACATTGCTCAAGATTGGAAAAGTTTTTGGGACATAAATGTTTTATTAATGGTCAAAATTTTAATTAAATATTATTTGATAATTAGTAAAACTATCTGTTTCTAAAGTAGTTTATAGAGGCATAAGTTTTATTAATAAATAATTATTAAAAAAGTTTTAAATCATTGTTTAGTGACATAAAAGGTTTACTTATGTCTGTTTATAAATTTTCAAAACATAGTTAAATCTATTATTACTATGCTTAAGATATATACAGGCTAGGTAATTACAGTACTTCATCATTAAGCCTATATCTAGTTATATCTTCAGAGGAAAAGCACAATGGAAAGGAATAAAAAGAATTCAGATTTTCAATTGGACATTAGCAATCTGATTGATAATGCTGTTAACAATGCACTAGCGCGACGGAACCACAATCAGGATTTAGAAGATGGTTTGCTAACTCTGTCTAATGAAGAAATGGCAAACGTTGCAGGCGGTTTTGTAACGGTTAAACAATTCGATCCAATCATTGCAGGTGGTATTACAGGTGGTATCGGTGTGATAAAACCGATTAGTGATATTTCTGTGATAAAACCGATTATTTGTGGACTAATTGCACAAGACCAGAACTCAATCTCTTAATCTAGAAAGCACAAGTCTTTGAAGTTACTAGTCAGTATTAAACTCTTGAACATTTAATTTGCTTATTTAGGTTGATGGAGAGCAGGCCGATTCAAAACTCGGTATAAATCTCCATCAGCTTAAAAATACAATTCACTATAGGTTCAATTTATGGAAGACATCGCTACTGAAAAGACTACACTTTGCCCTAGTGCAAGACCAGAATGGGAGGACAGTGTTGTTTTCGGCGTCGTTGGTGGCACAGTCACAGAACCCCGCGTAGCTTATCTTAAGCATCCCCAACCTGTCACAGATGAACTAATAGCAAAGGCTAGTCCAGTAACACCCACTGAAATTTTTCGGACGGCTGCACCCTGTGCAACTAAGGGTTGTCAACATTTTGATGGTAAAGATTGTCGTTTAGCAATGCGAGTTGTAGAAAATTTGCCGACGGTAGTAGAGGATCTACCACCTTGTTCCATACGTCGAGATTGCCGATGGTGGCAACAAGAAGGTAAGGCAGCTTGTATGCGTTGTCCACAAGTTATTACAGATAACTACAATCGCTCTGAATTACTACTTAAAGTGGCCACACCGACTGTTAGTTAAGCAAAGCTATGTCTACTCCAGATGTTAGAGATTTATATCCGCCAATAAAATTTTTTTCAAGGAGAAAATTATGTCCCTAAAAAATGTTCAAGCCTTTTATACAAGGCTAGCCAATGATGAAGCTTTTCGCGCTCAAATTCAAGGAGTGACAAGTAAAGATGAATGTAGCCAAGTTGTTAAAAGTGCTGGCTACGATTTCACCCAGGATGAGTTTGAAGAATATACGGCTCAATTGTTAGAGTCAGAGACTGCTGAGAGCGAACTCCAGGATTTAGGTGAAAAAGAACTGGAAGCTGTTGTTGGCGGACTTATTCAAAGTTCTAACATATTGATTTATGGGGCACCAGCTGGTCTCTGGGATTGGCCACCTATGCAGCCTATGTATGGAGTTCCTGAGTTAGATATTTTAGATAAAAGTTGATAGGGACAAATACGGATATATTCGTCCTTTTCTCAAGAAATTAATTGAGGCTATTCTAATGACTTATCGTCGAATTAGTTACGCAGTTTGGGAAATTACATTAAAATGTAATCTAGCTTGCCAGCACTGCGGTTCTCGTGCTGGTCATACAAGGGCGAACGAACTTTCTACATCAGAAGCCCTTGATTTAGTCAAGCAAATGGCGGAAGTGGGAATCACTGAAGTTACCATGATTGGTGGTGAAGCATTTCTGCGTCCTGATTGGCTGGAGATTGCTCAAGCAATTACCAAAGCTGGGATGCTTTGCGGTATGACTACTGGAGGTTATGGTATCACTCTCGACACAGCACGCCGGATGAAAGAAGCTGGTATTAGAGTGGTATCTGTCTCTGTTGATGGCTTAGAAGCAACTCACGATCGCCTCCGTGGTAGACAAGGCTCTTGGCAATGGGCGTTTAAAACCATGAGTAATCTCAAACAAGCAGGTATTCCCTTCGGCTGCAATACTCAAATCAATCGTCTGTCTGCACCAGAATTTCCTCGTATTTACGAACATCTGCGCGACGCCGGCATCTTCGCTTGGCAAATTCAATTGACTGTACCGATGGGGAATGCAGCAGATAATAGCGACATTCTGCTGCAACCTTATGAATTACTAGATGTGTATCCGATGATTGCTCGTGTTGCCGAACGCGCAAAGCGAGAAGGGGTGCAAGTACAGCCAGGAAATAATATTGGCTATTACGGGCCCTATGAGCGACTGTTACGGGGAGGAGATGCTTGGTCTTTTTGGCAGGGATGTAGTGCTGGATTGTCTGCATTAGGCATTGAAGCTGATGGTGCTATCAAAGGTTGTCCCTCGCTACCTACCACGGCATACACTGGCGGTAACATCCGCGACTATTCACTGCGGACAATTATTGAAGAAACCGAGGAACTGCGGTTTAATTTGGGGGCTGGTACTCCCAAAGGAACAGAACATTTGTGGGGTTTCTGCAAGTCTTGCGAATTTGCTGAACTTTGTCGTGGTGGTTGCAGTTGGACAGCTCACGTTTTCTTTGATAAGAGAGGCAATAATCCTTATTGTCATCATCGCGCCCTCACTCAGGAAAAAGGCGGTATTCGAGAGCGAGTTTTTCTTCAGCGTCGGGCCGACGGAAACCCCTTTGACAATGGGGAGTTTGGGCTAATTGAAGAACCGATTAATGCTCCTTGGCCTGAAAATGACCCGCTTCATTTTACTAGCGATCGCATTCAATGGCCAGAAGGTTGGGAAGAAGAACCAAATCTAGCATTATCTTTAGTTAGTTCTAGTAATTAAAAACTGCAAAATACCATTTCTATGAATAATATCTCTACTGATATCCCTTCAGAAAATACGACTGTTCCTGACTCTCAAGCAATCCTATTACCTCGTTCACCTTGGAATAGTCAACTAGCTTATTTGAGAGTGCTTTTTCGGGCGAAGAAAGCTCTAGACCGCATCGAAAAAGAAGCAGGCGTTTTGAGAATTGAAAACTAGTTAGATTATATCCATAAATTACTTAAGTTTGATTACTTATTTTTTTAACCCAAGGGAAACTTGGGTTATTTTTTAATCTGATGCTTTCTATGTACTATGATTAAAACTTTGGGGACAAAAATGATAATAGGACACCAGCCTTAATTACCTCCTTTGCTTCATAACTTAGACTCGCAGCAAACCCCCAACTATTGTGAGGAGTTTGCTGTGAGGCTCAAAGAAGTAACTCTAGAAGCCAAACTTTTAATTTTATGAGTGAAATATGCAATAAATGTAACTACATTTACACACAATACAAACGCGATCGCATATTCTCGAAAACTTGGTTGACTGATTCTAGTGACATCAACATTTTATTGCTGTCGTAATCAACTGTTACCGAAAAACAATGATTTTCTACTGGCATATAAATAATACATAGTTGACAAATTCAGAGCTTATGACATTTTTATTAAATTCTCATAATGTTTTCGATTATTTAATTGAACAAGGGTTATGTAATCAGTCTGAGCAATCACCCAGCAAGGTAGAACCACTTACAGCCAAAAATTTTAATTTATTACTGAGTTAGTCAGGCGATCGCAAACTTCTAGTTAAACAAGAACGACACAATCAGAAAGGGAAAGCGCTGGTGAATTTTTAAATGAGTGGCGAATTCAAGATTTTTTACAACGATTTTCTTTGACTTTAAGTACTGTATAACCCAGATGACTGTTGTTCGAGGCAGTAACGCTCCTCTTCTGCTTCCAGTTTCAAAAGTTCTTGATGACTTTCGCAATAGTGAATAGCTTCCTCGATCGCAGCAAGGGGGAGGTTCCAATTGTCTGCTGCCTCTTCTATTGACATCTGGTTAACAATCATATCCTACCAAACTGTCGAGGCAAGTAGTTTTCGCCCTTTGATGTTTTGTAGAGGCTGTGGAAAGCGATCGCGCAGTTTGCGGCACGTCTTAGCTGAGTGAGACAGATTGTAGCGAATAGTATAGGGTCTACTCCTAGTGCCAGAATGAAATAGCCCCAAATTTTTATCGTTCAGTCCAACAGGATTCTTGGGCTGATTTTTTATTGGTTTTTCTAATTTTTGGAAATGAAGTAAGCAGTGAAAAAGGAAAAAGGTCAGAAATATTTTATATATTTCATTAAATATTAGGTACTTTATCCAAACAAATCTAATATTTTTGTTTTTAGAAAAATAACCCAAAAAAATTGATAATAAACAAACCTATAACTGCATTATTTATGGTACATTTTTTAGTGATTTAAATCTTGAAATAATAGATTCAATAAGAGATTATAGTAATAGGAAAAAACAATAAAAAGTTTAATTCCGACCAAAACAATTTTACTTAGGAGTACATTTAAAAATGGCTAACATTGTAATCTCTAACATCGCTCTTACCCAAGATACTGAAAGCTTTATCCATGAGCTAGAAGAGCAAGAAATTGGGGATGTTTTAGGCGGCGGCTGGTATTTCAGTTTATTTTGGGGCTTAATTGAATTTGGCTCTTATTAATACACTGTAGGTCTTTCAGCCCTTAAAAATTTTAAGACCAGCATAGGCTTTACTCATGAGTATCAGCTTGTGCTGGTCTTAAATTGTTACCTTGTGATCTCGCCGATTAAAATTAAACCGCTCTCTGCCATAATTGCAAATCTATAGTTACAACACTTTGGAATATAAGTCAAGGTTTTGGTTAACTTCAACTTGCTCAATTTTTTGTTTAGTCCATTGAAAAAACAAATCAGACATAATTTTATAACGCAGCTTCTTATCCAATTGCGGATGAATAATCTCTTCAACTAAAATCAGGTTTATCCCTTTAGAAGTTACAATAGGTTTGAGAAGTTGGGGAGGCTTTGTAGCAAAAACAGCAGCACAAATTTCTGGCTTTATATCTTTACGATGCATTATCCCCCGATATCCTCCTTCGCGACGTAATTCTGTATCCTGGATGTATTTGTGAGCAACATCATAAAAATTCATCTCACCTTCCTTAATGGCATAAAAAAGTTCTATTGCCAAGTCTTCATTATCCAGAACAATCTCATACATGACCACACCAGCATAATCTAGTTGATTTTCAAAGAAATAGGGTTCAACTTTATCTGCAAACAGATGAGCGGCTAACTTCCCAGAAATGACGGTGCTGTAGACAATTTCTTCATAATCATCTATACAAAGACTATGTTTTTTCAACCATGCCCAGGCATCATCAGCACTATTGAGTTTGTTCATTAACCGAATTTGGTCTGCTGCTTTTTGCAATTCTTCAGTATCTACTTTTATACCTGCCTCGGCTGCGGCATTTTCAATAACCTTGCGGGTAACAATCCCCTCAACAAACTCAGGAATTTTGCAAGATAGCTTGACTTGAGAAAGAATATCTTCGTTGGTAATAGTGATAGTTTGTGACATGATGTTTTTCCTAAATAGATAGACGACATTAAATGTTTTTCGCTGAGAAGGGAGCTTTCCGCCCCCTTAACTTACTTGTAAGGTGGTTAGGTTTAGAAATGCATAATTACCGCGATCGCTCTACAATTTCACCCCACCCTGCTGCAACTGCTTAAATGGATCAAGCAGAAAATCAATAATCCGGCGCTGACGCACAATTACCTCAGCCGTCGCCGTATCCCCAGGATGCAAGGCAATACATTTATTAGCCGAGAGTATACAATTTTGTTTTAGGGTAATTTCTAAGTCATAAGCTGCTACTTTCCCATTAGGTGTATCCACTTCTATGGTGGTAGGAGAAATCTCTAACAATTCTCCTTCTACTATTCCATAATCCTGAAACGGATAAGCATCAAATTTTAGCTTTACTGGCAATCCTCTTCGTAAAGAACCACTCTCAGTTGTTGCCATTTGCGCCCGAATTATTAAAGGCGAACCTTGGGGTGCAATCTCCGCAATCATTGCTCCTGGCTGCACTACAGACCCAGCCCTTTGTATCGGTAACTGAAACACTCTACCATTGACAGTAGCTCTTAACTCTCGTTGTCCTAACTGAAATTTTAACGAGAGAATCTGACTCTTACTTTGAGCAATTTCTGCCTGAAGCGTAGTAATTTCTGTTTCTAAATTCTTTTGTTGTTCCTCAATTTTTAGCACAGCTAGCTTGCCGGAACGAGTTAAGGTCTGATAACTTCTTTCTTGTTCTTTTAGTCGCAACTGTGCCTGCTCAATATCTGCATTTGCTTGCCGAATAGTCCGCTCATAACTACTCTGTTGTTCTACCAAACGTAGTTTAGCTTGCTGAATATCTGACTGATTTTGTTCAAATAACTGTTGCTTGTCTTTAGCTATATCTTGCTTTTGCACAACATTGATTTCTGGAACAACTCCTGAGTGCCAAAGACTCCGATAGCGTTCAACTTCCCGCTCGGTACTTGCTAAACTACTGTTTACTAACTTATTAGCTGTTTGACTATGCTCAAGAGTTTGCCGTGCCTGATTGACTTGAGCTAATTTTTCGTCTTTTTGTAAATTGTATGAATTCCTAAGAGCATTTATATTCTGTCGCACTTGGTCAATTTGAGCCTGTTTTTCTAACTGTTGAGATTGGTTCTGTTGCTGTTGAGTTGTCAAAGATACAACTAACTGGCTTTTAGATGAATTCAACTGAGAAAGTCGATTTAATTGTCCTTCTAATTTATCCTGTGCCTGTCGTAATTCTGCCTTAACTAATTCCGATTCCAACACCAATAAAGTCTGCCCAGCTTTAACTAAATTACCTTCCTTTACCCGAATTTCGGCAACAGTACCGGCCACAGCAGCATCCAGTCTAACCGTCTTTCCCTTTGGCTCAAGTCGCCCTCTTGCCGTACCTGTTTCATCCACTTTAGATAGCATTGCCCAAGGTAAAATGATCGACACAAACACCACCAAAAAATACAGCAATCCTCTTGTCCAAACCTGGGGCAAGCTATCAAGTAAATCTTTGGTTGCATAAGACCAATCATCAGTTAATATAGCTGGTGTTTGCTCTCTGAAAATTTCCTTGCCCTGTTCTACCTCATAGATTTGGGTTTTAACTTTTCCATTTAATGTGTTTGGCATGATTTTTCCTGATGTCAATTTTGGATTTTGGGAGTGGGGAGACAACGAAAGCTTCCTGCTTATCTTCTTTTTTCACCCCGCAACATCCATCTGCTGATGATTGAGATAAAAATAATGTCCCCGCTTCGCCATCAACTCTTGGTGAGTCCCACTCTCAACCAACACGCCGCGATCCAGCACCAAAATCAAATCTGCATTCCGCACAGTTGAAAGGCGATGGGCGATTACTAAGGTGGTTCTGCCTTTGAGAATTGTGTTTAAATTCGTCTGAATAATCCTTTCTGACTCTGCATCCAGATGGGAAGTCGCTTCATCCAAAATCAACAGCTTGGGATTGCCTAATAACGCCTTTGCGATCGCAATTCTTTGTCGCTGTCCTCCAGACAACATCCCCCCTCCTTCACCAATCTGGGTTTCATAACCCATAGGCAACTTTTTAATAAACTCATCAGCACCCGCCAATCGCGCCGCCTCAATAATCTCTGCCAAAGTTGCCCCAGGGTGTGCCAAGCTAATATTTTCCCGAATCGTTCCGCCAAACAAAAAGGTGTCTTGGTCAACTACCCCAACCTGTTCGCGTAGAGAACGCAACGAAATACTGGTGATATCATGCCCATCAATCAAGACTTTGCCATCTGTGGCAGGATATAACCCCAAAACCAACTTAGAAATCGTGGTTTTACCCGAACCACTCCGTCCCACTAGGGCAACCATTTGCCCACTTTGTACCTCAAAACTGAGATTTTCTAAAACATTGATATCGCTTTCGGGGTGATAGCGAAATGTCACATTGTCAAAGCGAATGTTACCTTGAATGGGTGGTAAAGATTGCCGCGCCTGATGCTGCAAATCCTCTTCTGGTTCCGCATCCAATACATCATTAATGCGTTCCACCGCAATTACCACTTCTTGCAATTGATTCCACAAAACTGTTAATCGTTGGAAGGGTCTAATAATATTTCCCAGCAACATATTAAATGCCACCAATTGCCCAATGGTTAACTCGTTGTGAATTACTTGGTACGCCCCAAACCACAGCAATACAGTAGTTACCACCGCTTCAATTGTGTTGCTGAATATTTGCAGGCGATTGCTAATAACTTGCCCGGAAAAGTTAGTTTTTACTTCTTTACTTAATAACTCTTCCCAATGCCAACGCACTGTCTGTTCTACTGCTGTGGATTTAACTGTTCGCACGCCAGAAAGTGCTTCAATCAGATAGCTGCTTTCATTAGCAACAGCATTAAATATTTCTCTAGAAATCTTTTGTAAAAAAGGTGTGGCAATCAATGCCAGCAGTAAAAAAGGCGGTACAATCACCAATACTAGCAACGCCATTTTCCAGCTGTACCAAAACATCAATCCTAAATAGATAAAGACAGTAACTAAATCCAGCAGGATAGACAACGCCTCACCGGAGAGGAAGCGTTGAATTTTACGGTTTTCCTGTACACGAGAGATAATATCCCCGACATAACGCGACTCGAAGTAACTCAAGGGTAGCCGCAAGGTATGGCGAATAAATCCGACAATTAGTGCTAAATCGAGCTTATTCGCCGTGTGGTCTAACAGATATTGGCGCAACCCTGTCATCGCTACACGGAATAAACTAAAAATTAGTAACCCTAACCCCACTGCTGTTAAGGTTAGTTCAGAACGCTGCACTACTACTCGGTCTAAAATTAGCTGGGTAAATAAGGGAGTAACAAGTCCAAATATCTGGATAAATAAGGAAGCGACAAACACTTCTAGCATTACTAAAGAGTGAGGCTTCATCAACTCAAAGAATTGCCAAAAGGGGGTAGAAGTCTCTTTGGTGTCCTTGAGCATTGCTGTCGGTTGCAGCAGCAATGTGTAACCAGTCCAGTTAGCTTTAAATTCGGCGTGGCTGAGGGTGCGTTGACCAATAGCGGGGTCGGCTACAATGACGTGTTTAGGCGTAATTTCGTAGACAGCTATATAATGCTTGCCCTCCCAGTGAGCGATCGCAGGCAATTTTTGCTTAGCTAATTGGTCAAGACTGGCTTTCACTGGTCGCGTGGAAAACCCAATACTTTCCGCCGCAGCCGATAACCCTCGCAGCGACGAGCCATTGCGGTCAACATTGGCGATATCGCGCAGGCGATTTACACTAAAGTTTTTCCCCCAATAGCGAGACACCATTACTAAACAAGCTGCACCACAATCCGATCCACTCTGTTGGGCAAAAAATGGATAGCGCCGAATCACACGCTGTAATAAATGCCCTACTTGCTGCGTGGAGTTGGGGAAATAGGCTTTGCTAATCTTTTTCTCGCGCGGCTTTATTGCTGGCGTTGACAAAATCGTTGTTTCATGAATCTGTTTGGAGCCAGATGGGAGTACTGGGGTATTATCCGAGTCCATCTGTTGGGGATTACGAGATAGCGCCTTAGCCCACAAATGCTTCCGAATTTGGGGATATTTAGCCATCAATGGCCATAGCACTTCACCCGGAACAAAGCATAGTTGTAAGTTGACTGAAGCTCTAGCAGCGTAGGCTTTAAAGTCTCCCTCCTTAAACAAGGTAAATTCCCCAAATGAGTCACCTGCCTCTAAAGTGGCGATTAACTCATCGGCGCTATCTAGCAACCTGACCTTACCAGCGATCGCAATATAGATTCCTGGTTGGACATCAGTGCCTTGCCAGAATTTGCCAACTTTTGGGTTGATAAATTTAACTTGTTGAAGATAGTGTTGAAATTCCTCTGTCGAAAGAGAATGCCCCAGAATTTTGTTGAACTGTTGTAGAGTTACTAACTGAGCAGATATATCTTGCGCCATGAATGTCTACATCTTTTCCTAATTTTGCAAAGTTAATAGGTAAAAATTCGGAATTATCAGGAATAACTGCCGATTTCAGGTCACTAATCAAAATTTTGGAACCTTGAGT
Source organism: Nostoc sp. DedQUE12b (assembly GCF_034530835.1). Taxonomy (NCBI): domain Bacteria; kingdom Bacillati; phylum Cyanobacteriota; class Cyanophyceae; order Nostocales; family Nostocaceae; genus Nostoc; species Nostoc sp. DedQUE12b. The sequence continues at coordinate 44,042 of NZ_JAVRCI010000018.1, forward strand.
CTGTTCAGTGCTGTTTTGTTGAGAATTGCTAGGTTTTGGTACTGTGGATAATCCCATCTGTTTGAGCAGTCGCTTGATATGGCGATCGCTCACCTCAATCCCAAATTCTTTTGCTAGATGTTTCCCTAACCAGTTTGTTGTCCACCGACGAAAAGAATAGCCATGATCGCGGGGACTACTTTTAATCAGTTCTTTCAAACGTTCTAAATACTCGTCATTTACTGCCTTCGGACGACCAATGGGGCAATCTTGCCATTGGTGCGCCATCCCTGTCCGGGCTATGTGCATCCAATGCCTTGCTGTTGCTGGACAACACCCCAAAATTTGACAAATTTCTGTTTGGGATTTTCCCTCATCTGCCAACAACATGATTTCAATACGTTGTCGGTAAGATTCAGGTAAAATTTCTTCCAAACTTCCTAACAGTAATTTCCGCTGAAATGATGTTAAATACTTACTGTTAGTTAGATTTATGTATCTTGTTTCAATTTTCGTTTGACAGTCAGACATACACGTATAGTTAACTAGATTTGTGGACACACAAATGTCTTATGAACGATGCATAATTTGGCAATATCTCTACTTATAGAGATATTGCTAAAGCTAATTTTTTCTTGCAGATGTAATACTTATTACGATTTGTTTTTTATTTTATGCAAAAAATAAATTAGTTAAGTAATATGTTTGTTTTTTAAATATTCCTTTTGTAACAATAGATTAAGCTACAAACTCAATTTATAAATTACGAAAATAGTCACTAAATTTTAGTAACCTTTTTGTAAAGATAAATTTCTGGCGAGCAGAGAAAAAAGATTTATAACGGAGTCGCCATTATCTCAGATGAAAATTCGTTTGGGAGAGCACATACGTAAGGGCACAATATATTTGTGCCCCAAGAGTGAACTGTATTCTTCAGATATGAAAATTACTGTAACCGCTTAAACTTTTAGTAAAGGAAGGGTGACGGTAAAGGTTGTACCGACTCCAACTTGACTATTGACTACAATCTCGCCTCCATGTGCATCAACACACTTTTTGGCGATCGCTAGCCCCAAGCCGGTACCAGGTATGTTTCCCACATTGTCTGCACGTCGGAAAGGCTGAAACAGTCGTTTTTGGTTTTCTTGAGGAATGCCAATTCCCCAATCTTGAACTCGGAAAATTACCGCTTTTTCCTGACCAATTAGTTCAAAGCGTACTATGCCGCCCGGTAGTGAATACTTAATAGCATTACTAAGTAAATTGCCCAAAATGTGCCGCAGTAAGCTTTCATCCCATAAAGCGTCATCTAATTGCCCAAAACTGGCGAATACCAAAGTCAGCTGCTTATCATTTGCAATCAATCGAACTTCATCGACCATTTGGCGGCAAAAAGCTTCTAAATCTAAGCAGATGACTTCAAAACCCATGTTCCCAGAATCAGCTTTACCGATGAATGTAACTTCATCCAATAGCTTTGCCATGTTTTTAATTGCCGATCGAATCATTTTCAAATGATTCTGTTTTTTCTCTTTGGTTAATCTTTCATCTTGATTTTGTAGCAATCCAGCAGCCAAAAGAATAGTATTTAGCGGATTGCGGATGTCATGGGAGAGCATTGAGACAAATTCAGATTTGAACTGGTTGAGTTCATTGGCTTTTACTAGTTCCGCAGTTCGTTCTTCAACCCTAGTTTGTAAAGTTTCATTGACCGTGCGTAATGATTCTAAAACCTGCTTGCGCTCGATCGCATAACGCAAAGAGCGAACCAACACATCTACATTTACCTGGCGCTTGACTAGATAATCTTGTGCCCCCTGACGCACTGCTTCAATTGCTAGTTCTTCGTCATTTGTATTGGTTAAGACAACAATCGGTGTACTCGGCGCTTGATCGATCAGAGGAGGTAGAGATGACAATCCTTGACTGTCAGGTAGAGTTAAATCTAATAAAATAACATCATAATTACATTGACTTAATTCCTGAAGTGCTTCCCCCAATCGCATCACATGAACCAGAGTAAACTCTTGCGATTGCGCTTGTGTTAGAAACTCTTGTAACAACCTAGCAGAAGCTAGGTTATCCTCAATTAACAAGATTTTTACTGAGTAGCTCACAACCATAATCTTCGGGTTTCACCCCCTATTGCTCCTCTATCTTGATAGTGCTGAGTGCTAAGTGCTGAGTTAGGAGTTAGGAGTTAGGAGTTAGGAGTTAGGAGTTATTATTCTCCCCGTGCCCCTTGCCTCACTCTGATGGTAGTGTCACAGTACCTAGCCAAAAATCTTCAATACTCTTGACGATTTGAAATAATTGGTTGAGGTTGCGGGATTTAGTGATATAGCAATTTACGTGCAAATTGTAGCTGTGAAAAATGTCATCCTCATTTTTAGAGGTTGTTAGCACAACAACTGGAATACGTTTTAGTACTGGGTCGGCTTTTATTTCCGCCAGCACTTCTCGACCGTCTTTTTTAGGCAAGTTCAAATCCAGCAAAATGAGGTCAGGGCGTGCTGCATCAGCATATTCACCTTCTTGGCGTAAATAAGCCATAGCATCTATGCCATCCCTGACCGTTACCACTTGGTAGGGCACTGAACTATTTTTCAATGCCTCTTGGATTAAGCGAATATCAGCTTTATTGTCCTCTACCAAAAAGATGGTTTTGTGTTTTTCTTCCGTTTCTACGCTCAAGTTCGCGTCCTCCAACTGGAATCGTAAAGTAGAAGGTTGCGCCTTCACCTAGTTCTGACTCTACCCAGATCCGCCCCCGGTGACATTCGACAATCTTCTTACATATGGCTAAACCCATACCTGTACCAGTATATTCATCCCGCGTATGTAAGCGCTGAAAAATGACGAAAATGCGATCGCTAAATTTTTGGTCAAAGCCAATACCATTATCTCGAACTGAGAACAGCCATGCATCTTCTATTCTTTCTGCTCCCACATGAATTTGTGGCGGCTGGTCACTATGGAACTTAATGGCGTTACCGATGAGGTTCTGGAATAGCTGCATCATTTGGGTGCTGTCAGCTATTACAGTTGGTAAGGGATCGTGGGTGATAGTAGCCCCAGTTTCATTAATGCGTTGACGTAAATTGCCCAAACCGCGATTTAAGGCTTTCTCTACCTCGGTCATTTGAAATGCGATCGCCTGCATATCCACTTTTGAGTATGCCAGCACGTCATCAATTAACGTCTGCATCAGGCTAACTCCCTGTACAGCGTAGCTGATAAACTCCTGAGCATCTTCGTCAAGTTCTTCGCTATAGCGCATCTCTAACAGCTGCACGTAATTCACAACTTGATTGAGTGGTTCTTGCAAGTCATGGGAGGCGACGTAGGCAAACTTTTTCAGTTCGGCGTTAGAACGTTCTAAATCTTGCGCTAACTGGGCTAGTTCATCGGCTTGACGCAACACAATATTGACAATTGCTTTCCGCAGTTCTAAAGCTGCTTTAACTTCTACATCTTTCCAAGGTAAAGATGTTAAGCGAACCGTTTCTTTCCACAATTCAAATGATTTGCGGGGACACAGACGAACATTTCCTTCTGACTGGTTAACTTCAAAAGCCTTATTAGGATCGCCACCCCAATTTACAGTTTGAATTACTTCCGGTCGGAACCACAAAACATAATTTCGCTTGGCGATGGGAATCGCTAACAAACCACTGGCGACATTTTTAAAACTTTCGGCATCTGGATAAATCTGCGGTAAAGAATCTGTAGAGAAAACTTCTTCTTCAACATTATTCTTCAGCCATTGGACTAAAAAATTCAGGTCTTCTTCTCTAGGGGTTTCACCAACTACTGTGCAATTTCCCCCAAAACAAACGGCTGCACCTTGAGCGCTGGCCAAATCTAAAAGATGCTGTGGGTTTTTAACTAAACCATCAATGAAGTTTTCTTCTTGAGACATGTATTCAATCAAAACTGATTGAAGATGTGTCAGATTTATCCGGTGATAGTAATCTTCTGTCTCTTCTCTTGCTGAGATTTCTGCAAATATTACTCGCCCCAAGAATTCGCAAGCTTTACGTAATTCGTAGGAAACATATTTCGGGGATTGATGATGACAAGCAATTAGTCCCCAAAGTTTTTGGTCTTTAATTAAAGAGATGGTAAGCGAAGCACCAACACCCATATTATGCAAGTACTCCGTGTGACAGGAAGCAGCACTTCTGAGAATAGAGTTGGTTAAATTAATCGGGCGATCGCTAATTGGATTATTTACAGGAAGAAGCTTGACTGGCTGAGAATAAGCATCTGGGATGATTCTGATCGAATTGGCAGCAAATAATTTTCTCGCTGGTTTGGGAATATCTGACTCTGGATAATGCAGCCCTAAGTATGGTTCTAGGCTTTCTAGTTTTTCTTCAGCGACAACGGAACCATGCCCATCATCATCGAATTTATATAGCATTACCCTGTCAAATTCCGTTATTTTCCGAACTTCTTGAACGATAACTTGACAAAAGTCACGGAGATTTGCTGTTTTTTCTAATTGATTAATAGATGCTCTAGCTAGATGATAAAAGCTTAAAAATGGAATATTTTCTTGAGTAAGAGCAGGTTCTAACTCCAGAATTAAAAATCCTTCTGTATTGCGGTGAAATATTGCATCAAATACTATGTAATCATCACCTTTTTTTCGCACCCAGACTTTGGTAGGATTGATGAAATCAAGATTTTCGCCAGATAGTCCTGTTTTAATTCTCTCTATTTGGAATGGGTCGAGTAAATCTTCTAGCTTTTTGTGTAACATATTTTCGGGAGCAATTCCGAAAATTTTTAATGTATTAGTGCTAACTTGTAATATTTTTAGCTCAGGCTCCTCTAAAACTAACAGGACACCATGAGGCTGAATTTGGCTAGAAATATGAATCGGTGCCTCTTTCAAGCTAATTAAATTAATACCTGGCAATTGTAAGTTCATTTCCATGACGATCCTCCTGTGTTGTCCGGGAGCATCAAAACTAGAGTATCTATAATAATGCAGAATGATGAATGTCAAAAATTTTATAATTTCCATTCATCATTTTTACTTAGTATCTAATTTCCCATGCCCTGGTGTTGCGTTTTGCAGCCTTAGTTGCATCTGCTTGCACTTTGAAAAGTCTAACAGTCGCTAAAGTTACATAGCGATAAGAAATGTAAAAACCATGTGATTAAACAATTCTATATATGTGTAGCTATGTTAAGAACAGAATTCAGGAGCCAGGTGGTCGCCAAGCCTGTCCTGAGCGCAGTCGTAAAGCCTGCAGCATAGCTACGCTTAGGGCGCAGCCTCTCTACCAGAGGTGAGCCAGAATTCAGAATTTAATTCTGCGTAAATGGCGGATAGTGCAGTGATCGCACCGAGCATCTTGATTCTGACTCCTGAATTCTTCTTCAATCAAATCCAAGAGTTGAACCACATTCGCAGCTTGTAACCGTCAGGGGAGAGGGGTAAACCTAAATAAATGGGCATCCAGAAAATAAAAGCAGCCAGAATGATAAAAGTAATGGTGACACCTAGCGCCCGGAGTTGTTGATAATAGCTGCAAAGACAGCGATCGACAAACCAAGCGATCGCTAAAAATACAAACACGACTGCACATATATAGTGGTAGATAAAAACGCACCTTGTCACTTTCACCCAAGGTAATAAGTTAGCAGCATAATTTATGACTAAATACAAAGCAATCCAAGTATCGACACTAAGAGTTGCAGGCATAGAAAAACGCTTTTCTTTCACCCAAAGAATTACAGGTTGTGATATCAGCATTCCTACTAAAAACAACATGGCGGCGACACCAAACCACCACAAAAATGGATTGCCCATTGCATGGACATCATAAATGACTTGTCCAGCACCCGCAGGCAAAGGCGGGCCCATTACAGGTAACGGTTCGGTGATACTTCCAGCCGTTTGATAATAATATGCCATTGGCCGAGTCATCAAAGGCCATTTATACCAAGCAGCACAGTAAGGATGTACGTTAGGACTATTGCCACCTAGCTGTAAATGAAACTTCAAAATTTGCTGATGTACTGCAATAAATCCATAAGTTTTATCTAGTTGAAGGTGAGGAATCCAGATAATGCTGTAGATAAAAGCTGGGATGATTCCTAGATAAAACAGTATTTGAAAAATATTTAGCTGAGTTAAATTTTGTAGTGGTGTCTGAGATGAGGGGGATAAGGCAGATGAGGGAGAATAAGTACTAACCCCTGACTCCTGCCTCCTAACTTCTAACTCTTGACTCCTGCCTCCTGACTCTTGTCTGCTGCCTCCTGCCTCCTTCAATGAAGAAGGTGCAAAAAAGAGTTTGGAGTTAAGAGAAGAATGTATCAAATGAATTACCCAAGCTGCTATCCAAATGAGATAAGCACCTGACAGGAACCATAAACCATTCCACTTAGTACCGACTGAGGCGCCAAAACCAATGCCAGCAAAAATTAACCAAAAAGAACGTCGCCGATTTTGGTTATCTAATGCCAATAAGAAAAACCAGTGCCCTAATAAACCAAAAATGACAATATAAATATTACTTAAAGCATACCGAGACTCAACTAGAAAAATACCATCACAAGCTGTGAATAATCCTGCAAGTATTGCAAAGATACGACGATAACTTAACTGATAAGCGATCGCAGCCACAACTACAGGAATAAAAGAGCCAGTAAGGGCATTGAACCAACGATAAGTCCAAGGCGATCGCAATGAACCTGTCAGTCCATTTACTGAATCGTGCCAAAAAGGAATGTGGCTGCCAATCCAAATGCCGATGCCAATCATATATTGACTCAGCGGCGGATGAGCATTAAAAAATGGTGTATGCGTGAGATAGTTATTACCGAATTTGGCAAAGTAAACTTCATCAAATACCAGAGTGTTGAATCGCCCCAGTCCCCAAAACCTCAAGGCGAGTGAGAAAAGAAATACACTCGCCATCCCAATTCGGAACCACTTTTTAGTCATTTGTCATTTGTCATTTGTCATTGGGCATTGATCAATAACCAATAAATAGTTCTTCTTCCCCTTGTCTCCCCCTGCTCCCTACTCCCCCTGGTCCCTACTCCCCCTCCACTCTTCAGGTGCATCTAATTGAAACAGGAGTAGTTCAATATTGTAATACTTGTTTGTTTGCCCTATTGGTTTCATACCCAATCGTTCTGTTACACGGATTGAAGCATGATTTTCTGGCTTCACTACGGCATAAATCAGTGGCAAGTTTAGGACACTAAATCCGTAGTTGAGCATAGCTCGTCCTGCTTCTGTTGCATACCCTTTACCCCAAGAAGCTCGCCGCAATTCCCAGCCTACCTCATAATCTTGAGTGGGTAAACCATCTTTGTCGGGCAATTGTTTAAGAAGGATAGTTCCCACAATTGTTGTACTTTCCTTTTCAACAATTGCCCAAGCTCCAGTACCATTGTTGCGTTGGTGCATTCGCTCGATACCTTCAATCAAGCGCCGACGCTGTGACTCAACACTTGCGGGGCGAGAAGATTTACCAAGAAAGTGCGTAACTTCAGGATCACTGTAAATTGCAAACGCTTGTTCGGCATCGCTTTCGGATATCCAACTGCGAATGAGCAAGCGTTCAGTTTCCAAAAGATTTGTCATCTTGCTTTTGGCTAAAATAAATTGCCATTCTGCAAAATACTAAGATACTTATGGTTGAGCAGTCAAAAGTTTTGTAGACAATTACACAAACAAAATATAGCGATCGCTATGCTATGGGCAATTATTCAGAAGTTTAATTACCCTTAGTTATGCGATGCCTGCGGCGGTAAACTACGCAAATTCTGAATTTTTCCGCGATGAGCAACTTTTCGGCTGCCAAATCCGCGTGAAGATCCTTATTTTCCCCACTTTAGATGAAAGGGATCGTCTGTAACAGTCCAGCTATCTTTAAATTAGGGCATTCTTCAAGTTTTCGTGGTAACGGTTTCTAACTGGCATAAATTACTCGAATTACGAATTACTACTCTCGACTTTTGCAACTTCCAGCATTGTCTTTAAAACCGAATCCGGATTCAGACTAATCGAGTCAATTCCTTGTTCAACCAAAAACTGAGCAAATTCTGGATAGTCGCTGGGTGCTTGTCCACAAATGCCGATTTTGCGATCGCATTTTTTCGCTGTTTCTATGACCATTTTTACCATTTGCTTGACAGCTAGACTGCGTTCATCAAACAATCTGGCAACCAACGCCGAATCCCTGTCTATCCCTAGTGTTAATTGAGTTAGATCGTTAGAACCAATGGAGAAGCCATCAAATACCTCAGCAAATTCCTCAGCCAGAATCACATTACTGGGCAACTCACACATCACATAAACCTGCAAGCCGTTAACACCTTGCTTTAAACCATTTTTTGCCATCTCTGCTAAAACCAAACGCCCCTCGTCAGGAGTGCGGCAAAAGGGAATCATGGGGATGACATTTGTCAAACCCATTTCTTCCCGTACCCTTTTGAGGGCATGACATTCTAAGGCAAAAGCTTCTCTGTAGCCTTCATCGTAGTAACGCGCCGCCCCTCGCCAACCTAACATTGGGTTTTCTTCATGGGGTTCAAACTGTCGTCCACCTAATAAATTGGCATATTCATTACTTTTGAAATCTGAGGTTCGGACTATCACTGATTTCGGATAAAATGCTGCGGCAATTCTACCAATGCCTTGAGCTAATTTATCTATAAAATATTGGGGTTTATCGTTATAAAGTGCGGTAATATCAGCAATTTTAGCTTTGGCAAATTCATCTTTTAACGAATCATAGTGAATCAAGGCCATTGGATGAATTTGAATTTGGTTAGCAATGATAAATTCTGTCCGCGCTAAACCTACGCCATCGTTGGGAATTGCCGATAAACTCAATGCTTCTTGGGGATTACCCACATTCATTAAAATTTTAGTGCGGGTGCGGGGTAAGTTCTCTAAAGGAACTTCTTTAACTTCAAAAGGTAATAAGCCTGGATAAACTTTTCCTTCTTCCCCTTCAGCGCAAGAAATTGTTACTTCTTGACCAGGTTTCAAGATGTCTGTAGCATTGCCACATCCCACGATCGCAGGTACACCCAATTCTCGCGCAATTATTGCTGCATGACACGTGCGACCTCCAGAATTGGTGACAATTGCACTAGCGCGTTTCATAATTGGTTCCCAATCGGGATCGGTTCTCTCTGTCACCAAAACTTCCCCGACTTGGAACTGTTCTAGTTTCTGAACATCCAAAATTAGGCGTGCTTTTCCCTGACTAATTGCTTCCCCAATTGCACTTCCCGTAACCAGGGGAATTAAGGATTGGAAAGATTTTTCCCCATTCCCGATTCCCCATTCCCGATTCCCCAATACCAACCGATAACTCCGCAACACATTTCCCGTCTTCTGTGACTGAACCGTTTCCGGGCGCGCTTGCACAATAAAAAGTTGGTTCGTAATTCCATCTTTTGCCCACTCGATATCCATTGGGGTGAAAATGCCGTGGACTTGAGAATAATGGTCTTCAATTAAACATGCCCAACTTGCTAGTTGTAAAATCTCTTCATCACTCAGAGCGAATTTACCTCTTTCGCTGGGTGAAACCGAAACATTTTTCGTAAATTTAGAGCCGTCATCATAAATCATTTTCAGTTCTTTACTACCCAATTTTTTATCGATAATTGGGCGGAAACCAGCTTTTAAAGTTGGTTTAAAAACATAATATTCATCGGGATTGACAGACCCTTGGACAACATTTTCACCTAAACCGTAGGCGGCTGTAATTAGTGCCGCATCCTTAAAACCTGTTTCTGTATCAATAGAGAACATTACCCCAGAGGTTGCTAAGTCAGAGCGCACCATTTTTTGCACGCCCACAGCCAGAGCAATGCTAAAGTGGTCAAATCCCTTGGTGTGGCGATAAGAAATAGCGCGATCGGTAAATAGAGACGCAAAGCATTTGTGACAAGCTGCTAAAACTCCTTCGACACCGACAACGTTAAGGTAAGTTTCCTGCTGTCCAGCAAAACTAGCATCGGGAAGGTCTTCAGCAGTGGCGCTGGAACGGACTGCCACATCTGTGTCTGCATGGTATCGTTCACAGAGACTATGGTATGCTGTGGCGATCGCCTCACGCAATTCTACAGGAAATGGTGTGTGGATTAATAGCGATCGCGCTTTTTTGCCGCGTTCTCGTAAATTTTTGACATCTTCAACATCCAAGTCAGCAAAAAGTTTGCGTAGCTTTGCTTCTAACCCCGCTGATTGAATGAAATGACGATAAGCGTAAGCAGTAGTGGCGAATCCTGTAGGAACGTTAATGCCTTTGGGTGTTAGCTGTTGAATCATTTCCCCTAGTGAGGCATTTTTACCACCAACTACTGGGATATCAGCAATACCAATTTCATCAAACCACAAGATGAGCGATCGCTCTTGGGCAGATAGAGACAAAGTGCTTTTAGATACTGTAGCCATAAATATTACCTTTTAAGTTTATACTCAATTTGTAAGTGCATAACTGCTACTATATTTATTTTTCCCATATTCAACTTTAGATTTTTGGTTCTGTCGCGTAGATTGATATTTGACGATGAAATCCAAAACTAGAAGCAATAAAAATTAACAATTATTCAGTTTAATAACTCGATCAAAATACCGGAAGTAATAAATGATGGCGCAGCTAGAAAGACTCCTGAAAATGGCAGAAGATGAACTAACTGAATACAGTACTGATGCCCGCAAAATAGAAAAACTACGCCGTAAAATAGGTTTAACAGTATCGGTAACAGAACAGCAGCAAGTAAAAGGAGCATTACTTGCTCAGATGAAATCTAATATAATTACCCAAGTTGTGGAAGAACAAAGACAAGCAGTAGCTTTACCATTTTGGGGAATTGCTGGATTGGGTTTGTTACTAGGAATTTCTTTAAATCAACCCATAGGCTTGTTAGCATCTGTAGTTGGAACTGTATTAGCTTATAGAGTTCAGAAATGGGGTTGGAAATTGCAGGCAAATCGTTTATTGTTACAAACATTAGAAGATATTGAAACGCGTATTGTCCAACCCAAGAAGTAATAAGAAAGATGTATTTTATAGGTAAATTACTTATTTTTTTGTATTAAGTAATACTTAATTATTGATTAGTCATTTAATTTACATCTCGTAAGCATTTAACAATTCCTTTGGGATCACCATAGCAAAAAAATTTAGATATTGGATTTAAGATTAGGTATTTATTAAGAAAAACAGCAAGCAGAAGGCAGTCTTCCGTAAACTCGAACTGCCCTCCGTCTTCATTCAATATCCTAGTTTGCGGGTAATAAATGCTACATTAATTTTTGGCAGCAGATATTACACATCTTGCAAAGTTATTTTTGCAAAATGTTGGGAAAGGTTAAAGGGGAGGGGAAAGTTCCATACCTTTGCCCCTTCCCCCACTACTGCAAGAAGTCTATTGAATATAGCTACGGGTTGTCTCAACCTGAAAGTCCAGGTTAGAGAGTTTACTTGCAATAGCTGTCGCTTCGTATAATCGTATTTGTTACACGATCTCAAAGATCGTCAGCAAAAATTTTAGTCATGTAATATTGGTTTTTTTCTCTAATCAACTAACCAGATCGGCGATCGCTTCTGAAGCAGGGACTACAGCTTCAGGTTGATAGCGGATGCCAGCTTGCTTGAAGCGATGTAAAGCTTCACCCAAGCGATCGCAGTCTGCAATCAAACTGATCCTGACATAACCCTCACCTGCAACGCCAAAGGCATTACCGGGAGTAACCACAACGCCTGTTTGTTGCAACACGTTCAGGGCAAAATCTGTGGAACCAACGCCAACGGGACACTTCACCCAAAGATACATCGTCGCCTTGGTTTTGGGGATATCCCAACCCAACTCTCCTAACCCTTGAATCAGGAAATCGCGGCGGGTACGGTAGCGTTGTTGTACCTCGTGCAAATACACATCTGGCAGTTGCAAAGCTGTTTCGGCTGCTGTTTGTAGTGCGGCAAAAATGCCGTAATCCAAGTTAGTTTTCAGCGTCCGCAAACCTTGAATTACATGGCGGTTCCCCACGACAAACCCGACACGCCAACCAGCCATATTGTAGGTTTTAGATAAGGTATGAAATTCCACACCAATATCTTTCGCACCGGGAATTTCTAACAAGCTAGTGGGTTGATAACCATCAAAAGCTAACTCGGCATAACATAAATCATGCACCAACAAAATTTCATATTTACGGGCGAAGGCGACGATTTCTTCAAAAAATTCGCGGGGGGCGGTGGCGGCGGTGGGATTGCTGGGATAGTTGAAATAGAGTATCTTGGCTTGCCTTGCAACTTCGTCAGGAATGGCAGCTAAATCAATTAACCAGTCATTTTCGGGTTTGAGAATCAAACTGTGGATTTTGCCGCCAGCGATCGCCGGGCCGCGAAAATGTGCCGGATAAGCTGGGGAAGGAACCAGAACTAAATCACCAGGGTTAATGTAGGCGATCGCTAAATGGGTTAATCCTTCTTTAGAACCCAGCAATGGCAAGGCTTCGCTATCAGGATCGAGAACCACATCATAACGGCGACGATACCAATTAGTAATGGCACGGCGGAAACTAGCTGTGCCCTCAAAAGGTGGATAACCGTGATTGCTAGAATCTTTTAAAGCTGCGATCGCTGCTTCTACTACTGGTGCTGGCGTTGCACCATCGGGGTTTCCCATACCCAAATCAATTAAATCTAACCCTTGTTCCCGTGCTTTAGCTTTCAGTTCATCTAAACGGGCAAATACATAAGGTGGTAGTTTTTGTATGCGTTCTGCTGGGACAATCCAATTTAAACTCATAAAACCTCGTCACTCATTCCCTTGGGCGAAACTCGATTTGTAGTATCTCTACTATCTATAGGTGCAGTGGTAGAAACCATTGCCGCCATCAACTGTTCTGGCGCGACTTTAAACGGTAGTCGATGGATGTCAGAATTAGGAACTAGAGCCATTTCGGCGGCTGTTTGCAATTCACCTAATGTAATATTGCCCAATCCCAAATCACTTAATTTCTGGGGTAGTCCAATTTCTGTGTAGAACTTTAACAACTGTTGTCGTGCCGATGCTGCTAGTTGATTGCCTTGTAGCATCTCTTCTAAACGCAGTTGCACCAAAATCCCAAAAGCAACTTTTTCGCCATGAATACTGCCATGTCCTGAAATATGAGTTAAACCGTTATGCACGGCATGGGCGGCAACTGTGCGACACTGCGCTCCTCCAAGTCCCCCAACTACCCCAGCTAGTAACACGGTAGCATCTACCACTTCTCGCCAAACCTCACTACCTGGTTCTTCGAGGGCGGCGGCTGACTTTTGCAACAAGATATCTCGCAAAACTCGTGCTTGTTGCACCGCAGCAATAATTAAAGTGTCTTGCAAATGCCCACTGCTAACTGAGGCTTCATACCACTTAGCGATCGCATCACCAATTCCAGCTACTAAGGTACGTTGTGGTGCAGTTTTAATCAAGTCATAATCGAGTATCAATAAATCGGGACAACGAGATAGCCCCACGTCGTAGAGAAAAGCTCCATCTTCCGAATAAACATTCGATAAGGCACTCCAAGCTGCACAAGTAGCCCCGGAAGTCGGAATTGTCACTACTGGTAAATGTAACTGCTGTGCAACTAATTTCGCTGTATCTAGGGCTTTGCCGCCACCAACACCGATAATGACATCAGCTTTATGTTCTTTTGCCTTTTTCTGTAAAGATTTTAGGCTAGCTTCGCAGCAATCTGCACCATAAGAAGCTTGGACAATATGTAACTGCTGCGCTTCTAAAACTGGTTGCAAATTTTGTTGGCTGATAGCGAGAGTAGACTTACCTGCCACAATTAAGGGACGACTTCCCAAACAGGCAATTTCTGCTGCGGCTGTTTGCAATACCCCAGAACCGCGGATTACTTTTGCGGGGGAAACTGTGAGCGTAAATAATGAACTAGAGGTTTGAGTAGACAAAGAAGGTTGAGTAGAAAAATTATTAGGCATATAATCTCGTTTACCAAAACCTTGATACTTCTTAATATAAATAGACTAGCGATCGAGGATACTTGTTGCCAAACTGGTTTTTGGATGGCTCCAACCTTCCACCCAGATCATCTGGATTTGAGCCAAGCAATTCAATAGACAAGTCCTGTTGCCGATCGATTGAGTAGTTTGACGACATTGCTTGAATCTATAAATACCCATTGGCCTGAAATTCCGAACTATCAAAGTTTTGAATAACCGTATAATTAATTAACATTACCATTGTCAGATTCTCAAGAAAAGCAATCGAGAATTGATAATGTGTAAGTGTTTGTGCTATTTGATGCAATTTTTAGCTACAGATATATATGTAAAGGTATGCAAATATATGTCTCTATAACCCCTTGATTGGCTGCAAAGAATTTTGAAAATGGCAACAGGGGCAATTAGGACAACAACTGACAAATTACAACTCTCAGTACCCATTACCCCACGCTGATTAACTTTTTCCCACAGTATAACCACTAAAGTGTGAATATCTTAATCTAAAAATAACCATTAATGTATCAGTAAATACAAAATAATTTTTGTCATCCTGATAACAGGTAAATTACTTTTGGTCTTTGGGCATTGGGCATTGGGCATTGGGCATTGAGCATTGGGAAGAGGCAGAGGGGAAAGACTTACTGCAACTTCTCCCCTGCTCCCCTGCCCCTCTGCTCCCCTACTCCCTGCCCTTAAGCAGTAGGTTTTGGCAATTTGGCGAAATTATCTGTGTAAATTTTGACTGTTACCGGAGAATTTTGATGAGAAACGAGCGATCGCTTCACCTCACCCAAGTAAACTGGGACAGAAATCCCTGTTTCCGGGTGGATAATGGTACGGGCGCGAACTGTCAAATTTTCGTCTTCCTGTGTACCTGAACGACCATAAGAAAAGAGATTACTAGCTGCTTGACGTAAAGTTGCTTCTAATTGTGTGGGTGTAATTTTAGGTGATGTGGCAATCACCGCTTGTGTTGAGCCATTGTCATAAACTAGAGTGTAGCGGGCTGCTCCGGGAATCACAGTCCGACTTAAAGGAACTATTGAGAGTCCAAATAAACCAGCAGTCACCACCAGCATAAAGCCAGTCGTACCTACCAAGCGAAAGCGGATGCCCCATTTGAGAATAAAAGCCAAAAATGTCAAGGCAGCAAATACCAATGTAGCTATACCTGACCATTGGGTGTACTGAAAAAAGTTAGCTGTTGTGAGCATAAGGTTGGTTATGGAGGCGTCGTTTTTTAGTTACCGACACACCCATTTTAACGAGAGCTTACACCGATTACCTGTGAGGTTGCATAGCATAGAACAACTTGCTCAAGGCGCTTGTATCACCAAGCCTAATTTTGTGCAGTTTCACAAAAAATTGGTACTACACCATAAAGGTTATCGGTCATAATAAAGTTTCAACTTGTGTGTGTTTAGCCTAAGTTTAGCGGTGAATGGAGCCAACCTCAGAACAATTGAAACAGTTATACAGAGTCTTGACTTGGCTAACACGAATGTATCTCCCGGTTTACCTAGTTAGCTTAGATGAGCGAACATCTTCACATATAAATAAATAGGTTCTGGAGGGTTACAAAGGCCTAGTTTAATTTCAGCAATCATGTTTTATGCTCCTTGATCAAAGATACAATTTTTCAGATATTGCGTGAAATTCAATATTTTTAAAATAGTGTTTAACTGAATAAAAATAATAAATATACAAAAGGGCATCTACAAGAGATGCCCGTCATGCAGGAAAACCCCAAAGGGATGTCCCTACACCTTCCCAACAATCAGCAACAGTGACTAATTAGATATTAGTCACACTCACAGACGTGAATATAACAATCTTATTAACTTAAAACTCTCAATGTCCCCAGTGCATACACTGAAAAATCATAGCTACTATCAGGTGCCGTGGATGCTTAGGCGTAGCCCGTCTTAGATATCAACCGATCCTTTAGTAGTAAATTCTTTATACCTTTTCACCAGTATGTACATAAATATACGCAAGCGCAATCAATAATATATATTTATTTCTAGAGTTTTGCTAATGGCAAACAAGCTTTTATCTTTTCTTGATAAGAAAAATGTAATAATTAAATGGTTGCTATTTGTCATTTCCTAACTAATTTGAACGAGATATAAATCTGTCTTGTTCGTTATAACGATGTAATACTCCACAAATGGCAGCTAAAACTAACCATGAAAGTACATTCAAACGAAAGTCAAAGAGGGTTACATCTACTGAATTCAATAGAAGCCACCCAACAAAGGCTAGAAGATAGCTAAAAAATATCAATCTATCTTCTGTATTTATATATTTTGACTTTCGTAGTAATTGAATACCTGTAATTAAAATCCAACCAAGTAACCCGCAAAATAAAACAGTACTAGGAAAACCAGTTTCGGCAAATAACATCAAAAATAAGTTATGGGGATGACCCAAGGGAATCTGCATCTGTGCTTTGTAGAGTGTGCTAAAACTGCGTAATCCCCAGCCAGTCCAAGGATGTTCCTGCGCTAAAGACCAAGCAAATCCCCACTGAGTTTTTCGCATTAAAGCAACTGGTCTATCTGGATACATATCGTCATTTAACCTTGCCCAAAAGAAGGCAGGAACTACGAAGCGAAAAATGTGAGCGATTGGTGAGGGAGCAAAAGCTGCCAAAAACACACTAGAAACGATCGCAGCAACGCTACCTACAAGAATGCGCCAACCTTGGTAGAGAGCATAAGCTAAACAGGCAAATATAGCGATCGCCCACCCATTACGCGAGTTGGTGAAAATCAAGGTAATGAAATTTGTAATCACTGCCACGCTTAGGAAGAGAAAGGGGACTGGAGAGTGGGGTGCAGTAAGTCTTTCCCCTCTGCCCCTCTGCTCCTCGGTTAGTGAGCGTAGCCGTTGGTGCAGCCTCTCGTAGAGAAGTGCTGCCCCTTTGCCTCTTATGCTTAATCCCCAATACCTCATCCCTAATCGCCATTGTTCGATCCACAACCCTAGACTAAGAATGAAAACTATTACTAGATAAGCTGCGAAGGTGTTAGCGTGCAAGAAAAGTGAAGCGATACGACCTGGTGGGTTTCCGCCTGGTGTGATTGTCCAACTAAACACAACCCAGACAAACTGGAACTTGAAACTCCAGCCGAAAAATAATTGTCCCAAGCCCATAATTGCTACAGGCATGGAACCAATTACCAAAGCCCAAGCCATTTGCCGCAATTGGACAAATGTTTGAATCAGAGCGCTATGGGCAGCGAAAAGTAAAAAGAATGGTAATAAATTAAATAAGCCGAGGAAAGCTGCTGTTTTGTCTTGGGCAAAACCAGCACTCACGATCAGTAATACACTCAACAGGGCAAATCCCCAGTTGAGGGGGCGGCGATTAATTTTGCGGGATTGTTTCAGCCAAGTTATTAATGAGACAAAACCTACAGTCACAGCCCCCACCAAAGGACTCAATGGGAAGATTAACAGTGCCCATAGAGAGTAGTTCCAAGAAGATTGCCAACGAGACTTGAAATATTCAAAAACCTTGTTCAAGCTGGCTCCCAACATTCCTCACGAGTGAGGCGAATTTGAGCTAAGGCGAAGATGGTGGGGATGATTCGACCATAGTTAGTAGCGATCGCTCTCCAGCCTAAATCCGCAATAAACCAAGTCCACATCATCGGGCCAATCACAGCAAACATCGTGCGGGCTGCCCCATAACGAGCTGCACTCACTGTCATACCCCGTTGCGCCATTTGCATAGCTACATAGCTTTGAAATTGCGTTGCAGCTGCTTCTGAGCCTGTAATTGCCGCTTGTTTCGCTACTTCATAAGTAGCAAAGTGGATGGCAAATTGACGGGCAATTTGCTTAAGTACAAGTGGCTGGAGAAGAGAAGTAACCGCGATCGCACTACCACCTTTGAAAAGTAATCCCAAGGGGTCACGTTGCAATAAAAGTGGTAGGGGTTGTTTTAATTCTGATTTGAGCAGCTGACGCTGCACCTGTACAGTCAATTTTTGCTTTTCTTGTTCCGGTAATTTTTTCCACACCTGTCCTAGTAGATGCAAAAAGACTTCTGCTTCTAAATCAATAGTTGCCAGCTGATGAGAATAGGGAATTTTTAGATACTTACATACTTGAACTAACGCTTGTCGGTAAGTTACCTGGCCTGTGCGTCCTCGTAATACTGTCATCCCATCTGCCGCCAAAAAACGAAAGCGGCCCTCTAGTGCGTCTAACCAAGCTTTGCGGTCTTGGCTTTGCACTTCGATGGGTTCGGGTGTGTGTACATAGTCTAAGGGATTGAACTTACGACTAAATAGAATTGCCGTTAAGTCTTGCAATTCTTCTTCGGTCGCTAACTCTAGCGCCGCCCTCATTTCATCCAATTTCCCTTCCTCCCTTCCGTGCAGCTTTCTGTACCTTATTCTACTATTAGCTTTCAGCAGTCATTAGTAGTAATTTTGTCCTTTGATAATAACTAATGACCAATAATTAACTAGGGACTATTGACTCATGACTGATATTGCAGTGATTGGTGCCGGAATTGCCGGTTTAGTCTGCGCCCAGCAGTTAAGTCAAGCTGGATATTCGGTGGTAGTGGTGGAAAAGTCGCGTGGTTTGGGAGGAAGACTAGCTACACGCCGCTTGCATGGAACTTTGGCGGATCATGGGGCTTGTTACCTGAAGCCAAAGGGTGAATTATTTAGACGTTTTGTGGAGATATTGCGCGATCGCCATATCCTAGAAGTTTGGACAGATGACGTTTACGAACTTACAACAGGCGCTCCTTTATCTGAACCGAAAAACCGCACTCCGCGTTATGTTGCGCCTGCGGGAATGAGTGCGATCGCTAAATCTCTCGCTCCAGGTTTAGAAATATTACTGAATCAGCGTGTTATCGCTATTACTCCAACTCCCGAAAATAGCTGGCGTCTGACTCTCGAATCTAGTAATGAAGAATTAACTGCAAAAGCTATAGTTGTCGCTATTCCTGCACCCCAAGCTGTGATGCTGTTAGAACCTTTGGGTGAAAGTGTATTGGATGCAGCCTTTCTTGATAATTTGCGTTCTGTAGAATTTTATCCTTCAATTAGTGCGATCGCTGGATATCCTTCTACATCTGAACCCCTCCCTGAATGGAAAGCCCTAACTTTTGTGGATGATGCTGATTTAGCATGGATTGGTTTAGATAGTAGCAAGCGTCCTAACTCTCAACAACCACATTTTGTGGTGCAAAGTAGCGCTAATTTTGCCCAAATTCATCTAGAATCACAGGATTTACAATCTGCTGGACAACTTATGTTGCAACGAGCAGCGGAATCTTTGTCTCTTCCTTGGCTCAATACTCCTGAATGGATGCAAGTACATCGTTGGCGTTATGCCTTTCCAAGCCGTCCTTGGCACGAAGCTTTTTTGTCAGCCGGAACTCCCTTACCTTTAATTTGCTGTGGTGATTGGTGTGGCGGGAATCTTGTCGAAGGTGCGATGCTTTCTGGATTAGCTGCGGCTGATGAAATTAATAATCAGTTACGTCATCTTCCTTTCGATAATGTGAACTTTTTAAACGTTTTTGCTCGATCATTTCATCTGTCGCTAGACTGATCCTGCACTATCCTAAGTCGCTATTTTTCTGACTGACTAAATTAAAGTGCAACCAATAAGTTTTTTAGATGAAATAGCAAAATTTGCTGCGAACCTAAAAAGTGATGCCAATTACCCGAAAAGCTTAACTTCATGAAAAACTTGTTCCTAATTCAAGTGTTTTTATTGCTTTTAATCTTGATCCCCTAGCTTTTCTGCTGCGTTTTATGTAGATTTCTGCTTTTTTGGCAGAAATTTGAAATAATTAGGCTTATAAATATAAAATGTCGGTAAATTACCAGCTTATTGGACGCTGTTTTAATAAGTCATGCTGTGAGACAGTATAAACTTTAACTAAAATAAGCAAAGCCAAATGTCTGAGATTGTACCAAGATAATAGGCTAGTTTCGGGGTTGATTGCATCTGTAAGTTGAGTTACTTTTAACTGATTGTCATCACGACGTTGCCATCTAAAAAAGTTATTTTCTCCACCAAGTATTGACTTGATGAAAAAAGGAGTTTAAAAATCATGAAAACGGTAGTCAATTTAACACAACAATCAATAGTGGGAGAAATTGAAAGTATTTTGAATACATATCCATCCCATCCATATCAACAAGCCTTTGCAATTCCTGATTTACGCCAAGAGCTAATTACTTTCGTTCTCAACCGCATTCCCTCCTTTTACAGTGTCATGTCTGATGAACAGATTCCAGCGGAGGCTGAACAAGGAAGCTTGGCTTATTACAAATTGCCTCGTAAACCCTTAGAACAGCAACTACATTTACAGAATTTGATTCACCAAGGTATTTGTTTAATCGTTCAAGAAAAGTCAGATTGGATTAGCCATTGTGTTTGTGAAACAGTTCAACCAGCTTGTGAACCCTCTCACTGGTTTGGTTAATAGTTCTAACGAGATTTGGCTCTCTGCTGAGATATCATAACGTCCGCAGTGAATTTTGAATTTTTGAGTTAATCCCACAGCCTTTAGTCGTGGGATTAGCTCAATATTTTTTAAGTAGATTACTCTTGAGGTGTAAACTTTGACAATCACCAATTTCAAAGGATATTCCCAGGATATGAGAAAAATAACTGCTCTAATGCTAAGTATTTCCGTGACTGTTGGGGTAGGGGCATTAACACCCAAAGCCACTAATGCCCAATTGTTTTACCCACCAGCAAGCGATCGCCATTCATTAATGGTAATCGGTCAAGGGGTAGTGAGAGTGCCAGCAGATACAGCGGATATTGAGTTGGTATTCAGTAGTGGAGGTAGCAATGATGAGTTACAAACGCAACCGTTATATTTACTGCGATCGCACTTTGATTTAGTCAAAATTGGAAGTGCGATCGCTTAACTACTTTCCCTTGATTGTAAACATTCACTTTTATGACTAAGTTGATAAAATATCAATTGTACTTCTTACTTATTCAAGTACTATTTTGTTTTTGCGTTCTAGGAATTTATAGAAAAATCAGATATTCACTGGAGTTTAGACTAGTTCCCGGTGCAAAACTGCTAATTTTGAACTCCAGTAATGAAAAAACTCCAGAAATGTTTGTGACAAATCTGGAGTCAGGAAAGATACGCATTTACCTATACCAAATTTTCACCCTGAGAAAATCCTACGTCATCAGGGTATACACTCAAATGGAGATAAAACTGTTTGAGGATTCTCGTTTACACTGTTTCTCTGTTGGAAGTAACGCAAAACAGCCCCAGATAAGCTGAGGCTGTTTTGCGAGAGTTGTTTGGTAGGAAGGGTACATCAAGAAGTGATGCCCGTGTTAAATATAAATGATTCAGTATGCATCCTTATTCAGCTATGTTTTGCCATATCAGGATGATTGGGAAAATTTTTATGGCTTTTTCCAAAAAGAAACTCCAGATGCACTAAGGCATTCTGGAGCAGTAACAGGTTTCTAACATCAATCAATTTTTACATCTGCGATCGCCCGATGTCGTTAGGGTATATACTCAAATGTGTCTTATGTCTACTCATCCGCAAATCGACCAACAAGTTACCTTCTTCTCTACCCATAACCTCAATACATCTACAGAATTCTACGAACAAAAGCTAGGTTTGGAGTTATGGCTTGACCAAGGAACCTGTCGAATTTATACTGTTAGTGATTCTGGATACTTAGGATTGTGTCAAGCAAGCGAAACAACTCCTGCAACTGACAAACACTCAAGTGTCATTTTTACCCTGGTAACACAGCAGGTGGATGAATGGTTTGAATATCTCAAAGAACGTGGCGTCGAATTTGAAAAGCCACCTACACTAAATGAAAAGTACAATATTTATCACTGCTTTTTTCGCGATCCTGATGGTTATTTGATTGAAATTCAACGTTTTGAGACTAATGACAACAAAAAAGACATAACCAAATAAGTTATGTCTAGACGTTTAATGTACAGGGCAGGATTTTTACAGGCTAGAACTTTTTGATTTACTGGGGTACATGATACCGACTAATGCTGTATGAACATTATCGATAGGAATATACCTTTTCTTCCATAGATTTATCGGGATGAAATGCCGGATTTATGCAAGCATTGGAAAATCTTTATATTTCTTTACAATTGCCTTGTAGGCATCGCTTTTGATTTTTATATAATATTTACTTAATTGACGATCAAAAAACTTTTTGCCTCAGTATTAATAATAGGAATAGGTATCTAACTGGAATCGAAATTTTATAACAGAAACTAGAATACAATACATAGTCGCCAGTACATAATTTTCTTAACAAGAATAGTTTTCAAGTATCTCTTTGCTAATTGTGCTATTTTTATAATTATTATTTTTAAGCTAACAAATGCTGACTTTCTCTCTCAGCTCAATAAAGATTTTACTAGGGTGAATACATAATGAACGAAAAAATCAAATGGTTCTACACAGCATTACAACCTAAAGGTTCAGTAATAAAAGCAATTTTCAAACATGTTTTATGGTGTGGAGCTTTTGGATTATTAATTTCTCTGCTTCACCATTTTGAAAAACCTGTATCCCAGCCTATTTTAGTAAATGTGATTCCTAGTATTGTTTTAGGTTTGTTACTTGTCTTTCGTACAAATACTGCTTATGAACGATTTTGGGAAGGGAGAAAATGCTGGGGTTCTCTAGTAAATAACGTCCGAAATTTAGCGAGGCAAATTTGGGTATCAGTTGATGAAATTTCACCAGAAGATAAAGATAATAAAATTACGGCATTAAACTTATTGGTAGCGTTCGCTGTAACAACTAAATTACATTTGCGAGGAGAAGGTGTCAATAGCGAGTTAAAAGACTTAATGCCATCTACTAAGTACATAAAACTGAAGATTATGAATAATCCTCCTATAGAGGTTGCCTTTTGGATAGGAGATTATTTACAGCAACAGTACCATCGTAATTGTCTTAATAGCTACCAGCTAACATCAATGCAAGAATTATTGAATAGTCTTGTGGATAATTTAGGTGCTTGCGAACGTATTTTAAAAACGCCTATGCCGCTTGCTTATGCTATTCATTTGAAGCAATTACTGATACTATATTGCTTTTTGCTACCATTTCAAATAGTAGACAGTCTCGGTTGGTGGACAGGTTTAGTTTCTGCTTTAGTTGGGTTCACTTTGTTTGGCATTGAAGCCATTGGCTTAGAGATAGAAAATCCTTTTGGTTATGACGCTAATGATTTACCATTAGACGCAATTTGTGAAACAATGAAGCGTAATATTGACGATTTAATTACTTTGACTCCCAATGCGCGATCGCACAGAGAAAATATATGATTAAATCAGGCATTATAAATTATTGTAGTATTAAAAATACTTCTTTAACAAACTGGTCATATAGCCTTGAGTCTTCACTCAATATTTCTGTCAAGTTAAAATAAGTGGATATTATCGGATCATTCCGAATACGAGTATGTACTTCAGTAGTGATACAACTGGCAATTAGAATAGATTTAACCTTTGGGTTCCTCCGAAAAACTTCTTCAAAAGATTTTTTAGCAGCACCATAACGTTCTAATGCTCCCGCAGGATCAGTTCCTCCTTTTATCTCAATTACACCGACTGTTGTACCTTGATTGTTTAAAAGTGAAATATCTGGCTCACTAGAAAATAATATAGAGGTATGATTAGCCAACATTACGCCCCGATAGTCCTCAATATTTCCTAGTTGTTCCTCAAGTCTGCTAGAATTATATACTTCAACTCCTGTACCTTGACGGGGAATAAAAGCAGCAAGAAGATTGCGTTCCTTAACCTCTTTGATAAGAAGTCGCTGTACAACTTTTTCTGCCTCTTCCCCAATAGCATTACGCCAAGAACCGTCTATTTGTGTCCCTGTTGAGGCTAGTAGTATTCCATATAATTCTTCCTCAGTCAAACTTTCTATAGAGCTATCAATTATCAGCGATATATGTTCATTAAAAAGCCGAGAAAGAGCTAAGGCTTTATCTTCTGCTAGAGAATATTTATTTTCTTGATCGAGTTCAATTCTTTTTACATCAATTGCTGCTAAATACTTAACAGCTTTCTGAGAAAGTGCCGCAATATTACGATAGTAAGCTAACAATGAAGAGTGTTCTCTAATTAACCTGGGATGGCAAAATACCTGAATGAGTTGTAAGTTAGGGTGTTCATTGATGTAGGTAAATGCTTCTTTTCCAATACCCCATTCTACCCAATTATTCCAACTATATAAATGAGTAACGGGTAATAAATCATCAATTTTAGTTCGTAAAGATAGCGTTTTGTATTCCTTAAGCTTGCGATAAAAGAAGGTTGAACGCAAGCGATAGTTTATACGATGTGCCTCAGTTAAGAGATTTGTTTCATTTAATGGCACAGTACTCACTTTTCCCAAATATAAACGCATTTACGTAGTTCTGTGCGTCCGTGATTTCCCATTTGCTGGCTACTATTTCCTTTACCTCTTCCTAATGTCCAAATATATCGCGTTTTCAGTCCAAAAGACTCTGCTATATCTGATAAAATCAGGTCTACAGGAACTTCTTCTCCAGCATATCTGACGTTATCATTTACCATTGCGATTATACCACCGGGTTTGAGAATACGAGCTAATTCATAAATTACAAAGCACATTTCGTAAAAATAATTACCTACCATTCTGACAATATTGTCATTATTTAATTTACCTTGTTTTTTATAAATTTCTAGTATTATTAATACTTCTTGCAATGCAGCCTGACTTTTGAAAGTAAAATCTATTTTTAGGAAATTATGATAACGTTCTATACTCGTATAATACTTCTCTAAATAATTACGTTTATCACGGTTTTCTACAGTGCATGATAGCATTTGCTGACGTAAATACTTCACTTTTTCTTCACTGCATCCCAAAAATGCAAGTTCAAGAGCATACGTGCGAGTGTAATCATATCTATTAACATAGGGTGGAGACGTAATGACAAAATCAATACTATTCTCTTGGAGAGTTGGAAGAATTTCTAAACAAGAACCTTCATAAAGGTTAGGTTCTGTATTTCCGACAATACTAGATTTATTGATTGCCAATTTTAATAATAAATTCTCACTAAATAAATCTAGTTGGATAGGGCTGATATTTAAATCCGACATAATCTGCTTTAGTTTTCGATTAATTGCATCTTTAAAAGATAAAATTTCTCCTTTATTAAATTCACTATTTCCCTTTGAACGGCCTGAACGACTATCCCAGCGCAGATATTGTCCATCTTTTCTAGTGTAGCTAATATCCTCTAAAATACAAAATGCAGCATATAGAAACAGAGTACTGATATCTTTATTTTGAATAACATTATTACAGTAAGATATGTACCCAATTAGTTGTTCTTCATTGCTCGAAGAAAATGCTCCACGAGTTATTGCTAAATGATTAAATATAAACAATTGATCGTAATAGTCCCAAAAATTGATTTGTTTGAACTTTGTAATTTCTAAATTTAATAACTCTACATCTATTTTCTGAGCAATGATTCGAGCTTGTGTGGCAAAAAGCCCAACAGGTAACAGTTCGATTCCCGTAGTTTGCCACCCTAATGCACTTGCAGCAAACAAAGATGAGCCAACTCCTGAAAATGGATCTATGAGTACACCTGGTTCTGGTTTAAATTTTTGAAGAAGATAGGTAACTAGACGTTCCGAAAATCCTTCTCTATATTTAAACCAGGAAGAAAATGGAATTTCTTTATTACCTTGGTAACTAACTAAGGTTCTATCTAAACAAGAATTATGAATAATCTTTAATTTAAATTTTTCGTAAAGCTCGTTTCTTTGATTTGAAGAGGATATAAATTGCATTAAATTACTTACAGATTAAACTTTTCTTGATAACTATATTAATATTTTTTAGCTATTATTTTTTAGTTTATATTTATCCTCAAGAAATATTATTTTTCAGAGCATCATTCTATTAACTTTTTTATAGACTCCGAATCGCCATCTCTAAACCTTGACATACACGAGTAAGAAAATCTAAATCCAAAGTAGCGATCGCATCACTAGCCTTGTGATAATGTGGATTTCGTAAGAATGCTGTATCTGTCACCATCATTGCCGGATAACCTAAATCCCAAAATGGTGCATGATCGCTAAGTCTGGTTTGGGGAACTATTAAACCTCGATTTGGCACGGGTAGCCATTGACTAGATACGCCAGCTTTGCGAATATTACGGCTCATCCCAATTAAGTCAGGCAATGTCCGCAAGTTGCCAATTAAAGCAATAAAATCACCCGTATCTGGGTAGAAGCGTTCCAGAGGAGGGGGGTAACTTTGGGAACCAGGTGTAGAATCCTTATAGCCCAGCATTTCTAGGGAGATCATTAAGCGTAGCTGTTGCTTTTGTTGATGCAACAGGGCTGCATAATCAGCACTACCCAGTAAGCCGTATTCTTCCATATCGAAAGCAACCAGCCTTAAGGGATATCTCACAGCTTGGGCAGCAAACTTTCTCGCCAATTCCAGCAACACCGCCACACCTGTAGCATTATCATCAGCTGCAACTGTTCCTGGAACGCCATCATAATGAGCGCCAATTAAAATTGGTAGTAAATCCTTTTTTTGCCCTTTAGCTTGGGATGGTAAATTTAATATCAAGTTATTACAAGCTTTACCTCTGACTTTAAAGGTGTGGATTTCCACACTCCCCCATTGAGAAAATTGCTGGCGGATGTATTCTTGGACAAAAAAATGTCCAGCCGTTGCCATGTAAGGATCGCGTTCTCGCGCTATCTCACTCAGGGAAGTCTGTAATCGCTCTGTTAAATTCAAATCTTTTAAGTAGTAGCAATAATATGAGAATTTTCAGGCACTCAAACAAGCAAAGCAAGCATTATTAAGGTGAATTTACCAACTTGCAGATAACTTAAACAGAAATAGGCGGATATCAAGAATTGAGGCTGCTTAGGCACACCAACCATCTCAATGCTATCCTAGTCTTGCAACTATCTCCTCTAGCTGCACTTCTTAGCTTACTGCCTTAATGATGAGTATTTGAGTATTATACATTGAGGTGTTTTTATCTTGTAGCACAAAGCTAGAGGTAGTTCCGCCCAATCATAATAAATATATAAGACACTTTAGGAGAAGAGTAACGCATGGGCAAGGTAGTCGGCATCGACTTGGGTACAACCAACTCAGTAGTCGCCGTTATGGAGGGTGGCAAGCCGGTGGTGATTGCCAATGCAGAAGGAATGCGAACAACCCCCTCCGTAGTTGGCTTCAGCAAAGAAGGTGAAAGGGTGGTTGGGCAAATGGCACGGCGACAAACCGTCCTCAATCCTCAAAATACTTTTTTTGCAGTTAAACGTTTCATTGGGCGGAAGTATGGTGAACTTAATGCAGATTCTAAGCGTGTGCCCTACACCATCCGCAAAGACGAAGTAGGTAATATTAAAATTGCCTGTCCTCGTCTGAATAAAGATTTTGCCCCAGAAGAAATTTCGGCAATGGTGCTGAAGAAATTGGCAGACGATGCTAGTCGCTATTTGGGTGAACCAGTCACAGGGGCAGTAATTACAGTACCCGCCTATTTTAATGATTCTCAACGGCAGGCAACCCGCGATGCTGGCAGAATTGCTGGTTTAGAGGTGCTGCGGATTCTCAATGAACCGACTGCGGCATCTTTGGCTTATGGATTAGATCGGGGTGACACGGAAACGATCTTAGTATTTGACTTGGGTGGTGGCACCTTTGACGTGTCGATTTTAGAAGTAGGCGATGGGATATTTGAAGTCAAAGCTACTAGTGGAGATACGCAACTTGGTGGGAATGACTTTGACAAAATAATAGTAGATTGGTTAGCAGAGCAATTTCTGGAAACAGAAGAGGTAGATTTAAGACGCGATCGCCAAGCTTTGCAACGTCTCATGGAAGCGGCGGAAAAAGCCAAAATTGAGCTTTCTGCTGTCAGTGTCACCGACATCAATTTACCCTTCATCACTGCCACGGAAGATGGCCCCAAACATCTAGAAACTCGTTTAACTCGTTCCCAATTTGAAGGTTTGTGTGGTGATTTGGTAGGAAGATTGCGGACACCAGTAAAACGCGCCCTCAAAGATGCCGGACTTTCACCTAGAGACATTGAAGAAGTTGTGTTAGTTGGCGGTTCTACACGAATGCCAATGGTAAAACAGCTTGTACGGGATTTGATTGGTACAGAACCGAACGAGAACGTCAACCCCGATGAAGTGGTAGGAGTGGGTGCAGCAATCCAGGCAGGTATTCTCGCCGGTGAACTCAAAGATGTGCTGCTTTTGGATGTCACACCCCTCTCTTTGGGATTGGAAACCATCGGCGGCGTGATGAAAAAACTTATTCCCCGCAACACCACCATCCCAGTACGCCGTTCTGACATTTTTTCCACGTCTGAAAATAACCAAAATACTGTGGAAATTCACGTAGTTCAGGGCGAACGGGAAATGGCAGCAAACAACAAGTCTTTAGGAAGGTTCAAGCTCTATGGCATCCCACCTGCGCCACGAGGAATTCCCCAAGTTCAGGTGTCATTTGATATTGATGCTAATGGTATTTTACAGGTAACAGCCCTAGATAGAACCACTGGGCGAGAGCAGAGTATCACCATTCAAGGCGCTTCCACCTTGAACGAGTCGGAAGTGAATCGGATGATTCAAGACGCTCAAAAATACGCCGATGTTGATCGCGAACGTAAAGAAAGAATAGAAAAGCGGACTCGTTCTGAAGCGTTGATTTTCCAAGCAGAACGGCAACTAAGGGAAGTCGCCCTGGAATTTGGTATGCAGTTTGCCCGCAATCGTCGCCAAAGAATTGATAATATTTGCCGACAACTGAAAGAGAGTCTTCAGGAAAGTAGTGATCGCGGTATCGATCAAGCCTACGCCGACTTGCAAGATGCTCTCTATGAGCTAAATCGGGAAGTCCGCCAGACTTATGCTGAAGATGAAGACGATGATTTGTTTGGGACTATCCGTGACATCTTTACTGGCGGTGAGAAAGAACGAGAACGCGAATTTCCCAGAGATACATATCGAGAACGCGACTCATACAGTAAAGACTATGGCAAAGATTACGGTAGAGATTATAGCCGCGATAATCGTTCTTCCTCTTATGAAAGCCGTCCTCCACGCAAATCCCGCCCCAGCTACCAAGATAACTGGGATGATGAAGAAGACAATGATTGGTTATAAGAAAAGTTAGGAGTACAGACGCGATTAATCGCGTCTGTACAGGAGTTAAAAATAAATCTTTCAACTCATAACTCCTACCTCCTAACTCATAACTCTTAATTAATCTAAAATCTAAAATTTAAATAACTGAACTATGCAAAATTTGCCGAACTTTCGCGATTACTATGAGATTTTAGGAGTATCTAAAGATGCCTCTGCTGAGGAAATTAAAAAGGTTTATCGGCGGTTAGCAAGGCAATATCACCCCGATCTGAATCCGGGTAACAAAGAATCTGAGGAAAAATTTAAGGATATTGGCGAGGCTTATGAAGTTCTTTCCGATCCAGCCAAGCGATCGCAGTACGACCAGTTTAGCCGCTACTGGAAGCAAAAAGGCTTTGCAGGTAACAAACAGACGCCGAAAGCTAAAACTTGGCAGAGTAGCGCTAGCGATCGCAACGGGAATCAAGATGTAGATCCTAGCCAATTCTCGGACTTTGAAAGCTTTATTAATCAAGTTATTGGTGTCAAAAATAAGAGTGCGGCAAATAACTCCAGTAATGGCAATAATAGCGATCCGTTCCGTTCCCCCAGAACAAAAGTTGCTTACACAGTTAACACTCCGCCTCGCACAACCCGCCGAGATATAGAAGCCAGATTAACGCTTCCACTAGAAAAAGCTTATCAAGGTGGTAATGAACGCATTCGTTTGGAAGATGGGCGATCGCTAGAAGTTAATATGCCTCCTGGGATGGTAACAGGTCAAACCATCCGTTTGCGGAACCAAGGCGTTAGTGGTGGCGATCTATACTTAAAAATTACCGTTGAACCTCATCCATTATTTAAGCTAGAAGGTTTAAACATCGTCTGCCAAGTACCTGTTACTCCCAGCGAGGCAGTTTTAGGAGGACAGGTAGAAGCACCTACTCTTGATGGGCCTGTGAAAATGACCACCCCTCCTGGAGTTAGGTCTGGTCAAAAATTTAGATTAGGTAATAAAGGTTATCCTAATGATGACGGAAAACGTGGCGATCAGTTAGTAGAAATTCAAATAGTTACACCGAAAAATATTAGTCAAGAAGAACGGGAGCTTTACGAAAAGTTGCGGCAAATTGAAACCTTTAAACCCCGTGCTGATTTAATACGTTAGTGACTCGTCGTTATATTCAGTATACTGTCCACTATCGAGTTGCTTAATACCAATGTTAACCTGACTGTGTAATGCTTCTAACTTGAGTTTTTGCAGTTCTTCCTCAAGACGCTGGAGTTCATCTATCATCTGTTGAAACGCTTGCGCTTCATGCACCACAACCTCAGCTTTCCCATTCACCGTTAGTACAAGCGGCGACTTTGTGGCTTTGATTCTATCTACGTAATCTTTGGCATTGCGCTTGAAGTCGGTAAGAGTTTGAATATTTTCGAGATTAATTTTGATCTGCATCGCATCTAATTAAATGCTTTATTAAGTTATCTTATCAGATGCTAGACCTGCTGTGTCTTCTCCAATTCATAAAGGATTTAAAATATAAAAAATATCTTTGAGCAAAGTGACTCAAACAGATGTGAATCAAAACGGGGCAATGCCACAAAGCAGCGAACCAACTTATTACTCCCTGCTAGGACTGCATCCCTGGGCATCGGTAATTGACATTCGTCGCGCTTATCGGCAACTGAGCAAGGTCTATCATCCTGATACTACAGACTTGCCGACTGCGATCGCTACTCCCAAATTTCAGCAAATCAACGAAGCCTACGCCACTCTTAGCCATCCAGAACGGCGGTTAAGTTACGATTTAAAAATTGGCTATTCCCGCTTTGGAGTGATTCAACCACCCCCTGATTTGAATCATCCTGTCTCCCATTCTCATGACTGGTCAAAATCAGCTTACCTCGATGCGAGCGATCGCCCCTTATCATCTGGCGAAATCTTTGCTTTGTTTATGCTGGTGTTAACATTTGTAGGTTGTCTGTTATTAGCAGTTGCCATTGGCTTAACTCGTGGCGAGGCTGCGATCCATTCCCATTTGCTGCAACCAACTACATTTGTACAACAGCAGATTACCTATATGTCGCAACTAATTACCCAGGCGATAATTAAAAATTAAACAATTTCCTAATTCAAAATCTAAAATTCCTATGGCTCTTCTTCCCTCTGATACTCCCCTATATAATCATCCCCTGCCACAAATTGAGCAGTGGCTAAAAGATCAAGGCTGTCAACAAGACGAAACACAAAGGCATTGCTGGCGTGTACAGCGGCCTAATTGGCAAGCTGAATTATGGCTTGATGTTGAGCAAATTGTAGTGCGATATCTTCAATCTGGGGAAAATGGACAAGATATCCAACGCTCATTCAAGTATTCTCTTAGTCGGGATGATGTAGAACAAGCTGTGTTTTCTGGGCCATAGGGCAATACAGTTCAGTTAAGCAATTTATTTCCTTCTCTTTCTTCTCTCTCCTTCCTCTGCACCTTATCTACGAGAAGCTACGCGTTAGCGCCTCTCGTAGAGAAGGCGGTTCGTTAAAAAATTGACTTGGATAACAGAGTTTTAGCCTTAACTGAACCGTATTGGTACTTAAGTTGCATAATCAAGGAGAATACCCCTCAGAAGCTCGTGTGTCTGAAATAATGACTCATCCTGGATATCTCCGTTACAAACAGGTTCGTGCTGCTTTAAATGAAACACGACGTGAAATTGGAGTGTAAAGCTATTAAACTTAAAAGGGCAGAGTAAGTTGGCTTCTTTCTCTACACCTGGAAAATTGGAAGCATAACTTTGCCGCGCCCTATTGGAACCATAAGCTGCCGTTGCGGCAAAGTTATGGGTAAAGTCACAATGACAAACAATTACTCACTGTACATTAATGGACGTAACTGGATTCGAACCAGTGACCTCTACGATGTCAACGTAGCGCTCTAACCAACTGAGCTATACGTCCTTAACCACACAATTATCAATTGTAGCATATACTTCTCTGATAAGGCAAGATAAAAGACCAAATAAGATAAACTCTATCAGTCCTTAAGTAATTAAGCGCAGATGATGTGAAGTATTTGTTTGATTTGTAAAAAGGTTGCACCACTTGCTATAAATCAAACAAATAAGTCAAATCCTCTTTCTGTTTGCCTCTAGCAAGACTGCCTGATTTCCTGCAAGCGTCTTTAAGTTTCTCGAATCCAAAATGCCAATCCTCCCCCACGACCGCGAGCTGCAATGAAATCTTCTGTCACTAAAAAGAAGCCAAAGAAAGGTAGTTTAGCTATAGGTTGGTTGTAGAAATCTTCTGTTTGAACTTTACCAGCACGGATTGCTCTATTGTAAATAACACGACCAAACAAACTGATAATCATCTGGTTAAAGTCAAAGGCCAATAAATTTTTCTTCCCGAAATATTGCACTGGCCCCGTAAGCTTCAGTGAAACTGGGTTAAGCTCAACCTGATTAGCAATTTCGCCTCTGCCTGAATCGTGTTCCAAAGTGGCATTAAAGGAAACATGGATTGTTATAAATTTGGGTACATAGAAACCGTTGCCTAATGCAATTCCCCCACTACCTCTGTTTTTCTTAGTGCCAGTGACAAAGCAAAGTTGCCATTTACCGAGAAGAAACTCAAACGGATAAGTCAACTTTTGTTGCTTGGCAGTTTTTTCAGCTTGTAGCAACGCCTTTACTAATATTTCAGCATTAGGGCGTATACTTTTTGGTTGTCTATACTTAGCCGCAGCCTGAGATAGCACGTTAACAAAGTCAAATGTTGCTTTTGGTGTTAAATTAGCCGTCATGAAGCCACTCTGGATTTAACTATTTCTTTGATTTTCTGATAGATTGTAGCGTTCATCTGCAAGAAGACACATCTTTCAACCGTAGTATCCGCTAGAAGTCTGTTGCTCTATTTAAGTTACTAGTAATAGTATTTCTGCGTCGAACTCACTTTAGGTTAATCGCAACAAAAAAAATCTCTTTCTTGCCCTAGCTCTCTAAGCTATTACGCATTTAAGCATCAACTGGTGAAGTTGTCCTAAGTCAATTGTCCAAAGTCCAATTGGTAAACACAAATCACTAATACAACTCTTGGAGAGGCTGCGCCAACGGCTTCTCTACGAGACGCTGTTCGCGTTCGCGGTAGTTGAATCTCGACTCACTTCGACGCCGCTCAGTGCAAGTCGCTCGATTACCGCGCAGTCAAAACTCAGTACAAGTGACTAATGACTAATGACGGTCTACACGGAAAATAGTGCAATATGTAGGCGCGTTAGCTTAACTCCATTTTCCCTATTTTCACCAAGGATTACCAACCATTGTAAATCCAGCCCAATAATAAGGATGCATGAGTGATTCATCAGCACTGTCAGCAGGTAAAGGCAAATTCTCAACTACTTTTAAACCTTGCACTTGTCCATCCTTGACATAAATTTGCCCTTTGACCATAGCTACTTGAGCTTGTCTGAGAGCTTCTGCCTTAATGGGATCTGTCTTTAAGTTCTCATAAAACTTTGTCATCAATGCTGCTGTGCCAGCATCATTAACTGACCAAAGACTAGCAACACTAGTTTTCACACCTGCCAGCACTGCTAAACCCGCAAATCCCAGTTCGGATTCTTCATCCCCTAAAGCTGTTCTACAAGCACTTAGCACAAGCATTTCAACTTCAGGTTCATTCAAGCGCAATTGTCGTAATTGGTTCAAGCGTAACTTGTCTTCCCACAGTTGAATATAGGAATTACTCAAAGCACCAGTAGCAAAATCGGCATGGGTTGCCATGTGAATAATTCCAAAAGGTTGTTGGCGACGGATAGTTTTGAGATTTTCTAAGGTGGCTTGCTTGTCTAACAATAATTTGCCCTGCCACAGTTTAGACACTAGTGTTGATAACTCAAGGGGGACTGCTGGTAAAGGCTCTTGTCCCTGAGTACTCTGAGAAACTCCCAGTGCTAAAATTTGAGATTTTTTGATGTCTTTATAGAGGGTATTAGTCAAACTAAGACTAGGCATTAAGCCAATACTGAATTTTTCTACTAGAAATCCCTTACCATCGTGAAGTGCTGCCATTGGGGTTGAACGTAACCCAATGTCTGGTAAAAAGACCAGATTGTTGATTTCTCTCGCTTGTAAATCTGCCTCTAATGGTGCAATAATCCAATGATAAAGTTGTTGAGATGAACGCAAATAACCGGTGCGACGACGGTTTTGTGGACTAACGATTTGGTCACGAAATTCTTGAGCTACTTTGAGAACTTTGGCTTTAGTTGTTTCTGGGATGCGCTTGCGGATAGGGTTGCCTTTGCCGGTTACTACTACTATTTCTAGCTGATCGCTATCCTTTTCTGCTATGGTATTTAACTGTTTTGTAAGTTTTTGAACTTTGCCTAAATTTTCCTCTGGTAGAATTTCTACAGGGACAAAACTGATGTAGATAAATGCAGGTTTCACACCAGTAGCTTCTTCAATTTTGCGAGCAATTTCTTTGGCATCATCTAGGGTTTTGATTCTAGGGGTGGGTATGCCTAAATGGTCGGCAAAATCATCTGTGAAATTGTCTTCGGGAGTGGGGTCGGTATTAAGAACGGGGTTATCAATCTTAGGATTATTGAGGACAAGGTTATTCGGTTTACCTGGTAGATTGCATTGGAATGTGCAGGGATTAGGATTCGGAGTTTCAGGATTCGGAGTTTCAGGATTCGGAGTTTCAGGATTCGGAGTTTCAGGATT
>NZ_JAVRCI010000018.1:79058-101129 GCF_034530835.1 Nostoc sp. DedQUE12b
TTTCAGGATTCGGAGTTTCAGGATTCGGAGTTTCAGGATTCGGAGTTTCAGGATTTGGAGTTTCAGGATTTGGAGTCTCAGGATTCGGAGTAGGAGTTTGATTAACGTTGATTCCTATCTGTACAGGTTCAGAAGAGGAAACGACATCATTTGCACTAATGACAAAGGCATTTAGTGAGCCATTAGCATCAGTTGGAGGAGTGTAAACTAAAGTTTCTGTCCCCGATAGGGTGGTAACGCCAGGTTCTACAGGAACACCATTCACAGTTAGAGTTCCGGTATTCACTGCATCAATCCGAATGGATGTGATATCTGTGTCAGCATCGGCAACTTGTGCTGCTAGGCTGGCAAAGGTAAAAGTTACCGACTGATTAGTTTGAGTCTCGGGTAGCTGGGAATTGGTAGTCAGTTGCGGAGGTGTATTTAGAGAATTGATTGTAATTCCTGTTGGGGTATTTAGTGCTGTGCCACCATTGGGAAGTACTGGAAAGCTTCTAACTGTGCTATCTGTGGAGATGATAGAACTACCAGTATCGATCGCAGCGATTGTTCCGTTCTCAGTCAATTCTCCCACTGTGAAGGGAGTATTCGTTATTCCTCCGCCATGTTGAATGGCGATCGCACCGTTTATAGGAGTAGTGCCATAACCGCTACCTACAGCAATAGTAGAAATGCTGACATCTCTATTTGCATTATTAATAAAACTGCCCGTTAAGCTGACGGCACCAGAACCAGAGGTGCTGATTGTAACTTGGCCTCCTATGCCTGTGCTGTTGAAGCCGTATCCTGAGCCAATTAACGCAATACCTTCAGCTTTAATTGAAGTTAGTGAGATGTTACTGGGTGTATTGGTAGTGTTGCTAGATGTATCAATTAAGACTGAACCAGCAGTGACAGTGCTATTTCTGGCATCAGAAATGGCGCTAGTATCAAGATTTCCCAGGCTGACAGCGCCACTGGTGCTTGTAACACGAATATTGCCGCCTTTAGTTATGTCATCATTTTCCCCTCTAGTGATGATATTACCACCAGTAATATTGTTCCTTGCCAATAAAGTGGCATTACCACCACTGCCATTAGTAATAAATTCACCTCCCTCGTTGAGAAAGAAGCTGCTAGTATTTATGCTTCCCAAAGACAGGCTAGCTCCTGAAATGGTGATATCTCTGCCATTAGTTGTGATGGTGTCGCCTGTACCCATCGTAAAAGCACCTACACCATTACCATCTGCGTCTGCGGTAAAAGCGATCGCTCCGCCACCATCATTAACAAAATTCAACGATACGCCATTAGCGAGAGTAATATCATTAGTCGCTGCTAAAGTCACAGCAGCATTACTATTTTCTAAAGCCTCTTTGGAAATTGTGAAAATAGCCGGAGAAGCATCTTGAAAAATTTCAGGCAAAAAGGTATCTTGAGGTGCATTAGTACCATCTACGATATTGATATCGGTTGGATCTAGCAACAAGTTACCAACAATACCATTATTGGCACTCAGATTAGTATTACCACGGTAAATCAGATTCTCCTTACCCGACACTTCTACAAAACCACCGTTACCGGAGTTAAGACCACCACGAGCGGTAATATTGCCCAAAAATTTTGTTGTCTTGTCACCCCAAACAATCACGCGTCCGCCGTTTCCATTTAGATTGCTATCGGCTGCAATGACGGAGTTTGAGTTAACATAAGTCTGATTGGCGTTGGGTAAAGTCCCCTTACCTTGATAATCGCCACCAATTAGCACAGTACCGCCGCCATTATTTCCAGAGGCGTTAATATTGGCATCAATCACCGCGACTTTTTGACCCAAAGCAGTTACCGTACCGCCTGTTTGACTTGATGTATTCACTTTCCCAGAAACAATCGTTGTACCTGGTGTTGTGGGAATTGTCACATTAGAGTTTGTTAATTTTACAGTTCCATCAGGATTAGCAGTTAACCCTGTGTTACCAACTGTGAGTAATTCAGGTATTGATGCAATAGGAATTGTCCAGTTATTGGGTTGGTTGCTACTAGAGGCGAGGGGCTGAATTTCTAGACTCAGCAGATTTCCTGGCTGACTAAGACGCACCCAATTTTGTCCTGGTACTGATGTAACGGCAATCTGCCCTCCGGGTGCTGAAAGTTGCCCAGTGTTGACTACAGTACCGCCTAATAAATTCAAATTTTGCCCAGTACCTACTACCAAATTGCCAGCATTTGCGATCGCTCCTGGCTGGTTCGTACTAAAGGCAAATCCAGTGGGGTTTCCAACTAAGGCATTGTAGTCATTCACACCAATCGCATTAAACCAACTGCTACCAAAGCCAATGCCGTTAGCTGTTGTCACCGTAAAAGCACCAGGCACATTTAAACTGGCGTTTGCTCCAAAAATAAATCCGGCTGGATTCATCAAGAAAAGGTTAGCATTGCCACCTGTCACCTGAATTAAACCATTGATAACCGAGGCATTCCCGCCTGTAATTCGACCAAGAATATTTTGCAACGCTGGACTAGCTTGAAAGTTGGCGATTTGTTCTGGTGAAATTCCAAATTGTTGAAAGCTGTGGAAGAGGTTAACACCATCAAGAGAAGTTGTACCGCCAGTGATATCAAGTCGATTGCCGTTGGGAGTCACAATTGTGTTTGTCCCATCGGCAGCGGGGACTATTTGTTGTGCTTGGGCTAATTTGGGACTTACCAGCGAGGCAATAACTAAGAATGAAGCGGCGATGTTGTGTAGTAGAGGTTTTTTACGTCGTAAGATGAAGCGACTTGTGGGTAATTCTACATCAATTTGTAACTTGTCTGCTAATCCTCGCCGCCAAAGTGCTTGAGCGATCGCCTTTTGTGACCAGAGGATTTGTTCTGTTCTCCTGGTAAGAGACATGCTTTGAGAATGATTCCGGTAGAAATAGAGTGGCTCTTTGACTCGGCGCACTTGGGCTACTTCTGAAAGTCGCAGACATAGATCATAATCATAGGCACAACAAGAGAACGATTCGTTAACACCTCCCACTCGGTCATAAACCGATCGCCGCATCAAGCGGAAGTGGAAAGTCATGAAATCTACCAGCAAACCTGATTGAGAGTAAGGAATGTCACAGCGATCGCCATAACCGATAACTTTGCCGTTTGGATCGATATTTAAGTAGTCGGTGTAAACAAATCCCGTTTCTGGGTGGCGGTTGAGGACTGTAGCGGTTTGAGCAAGAGCTGTGGGGGCAAGGATATCATCATTGTCTAATATCCCGACGTAAGTGCCGCTAGTTTGGCTGATCGCTGCCTTACAAGCCGCAGCAACTCCTTGATTGTCTGATTCCACCACCCGCACTCGCCCATCTTGTTGAGCATAAGCGCGAGCGATCGCCACTGATCCATCTGTAGAGCCATTATCCCAAATTAGTAACTCAAAGTTTTGCCATGTCTGCGCTAAGACACTGGCGATCGCTTCTTTAAGGTAAGACTCCCGATTGTAATTGACGATGACAATGGAAATCAGTGGTGACATCGAAGTTTTCCCAATTCTACCTTTTACCACAATATAATGCTAAGGACTATCACTTAGAAGAAATCGCTGTTAATTATAGTTTTAGTTACAAATCTTTTGAAATTTGAATATCAAAAATATGATATTCAAATATTCATACAGCCATAGCACACTTAAAAATCAAAATCAGCCCAGTCGTTATATAAGGCACTCCATTGAAGAGAAATGAGAAAAGAAACAGAAACTGGTGTTCAGCCTAGAGCAACGACTCAGCAAAAAATTGTCTATTTATCTCATCAGTTAGATATTTGGCGGAGTTTGGCAATTACGAAATGCAGTAAGCACAGTTTCAGTTTTCGGTGCGGCTTGTTAATTCTGCCTGCGGTATGGATTGTAACTGCAAATGGACTGAGAGCTAGAGCTAATATTTTTACACCAAACTCGATTCAAAATAGCAGTCAGTCAGAGTTACAAATAGTACAAGAAACAGAACCTACTCCAGTAACTAACCCACAACCAGAAATACCACAACGCATTCGGGTTCGCAAAATCCAGGTTGTAGGTAGCACAGTTTTTAAGGAAAATGACTTTAATCCAGTAGTGAAACCGTTTGAAGAACGGGACTTAACTTTAGAAGAAATCAGACAAGCCGCAGATGCTGTTACTCAGCTTTACCTAAATAAAGGGTATATAAATTCCAGAGCGATTCCAGATACTCAACAATCTAGTACCGCAGATGGTGTTGTGGTAATTCGGGTGTTGGAAGGGCGTTTAACAGAGATTGACATCCAAGGGACGCGGCGATTAAACCCATCTTATATTCGTAGTCGCATCCAACTAGGTGCTGGTATTCCTCTGAATACTGGTAAGCTCGAAGAACAGTTGAAATTGTTGCGACTCGATCCCTTATTTACAAACGTGGAAGCGAGTTTGCGTCCAACGGGTAAGGTTGGTCAAAGTATTCTCGTTGTCAGAGTTGAAGAGGCAAAAACTTTAATTGGTAGTTTGGGTGTAGATAATTATTCGCCTCCCAGTATTGGGGCGGAAAGATTGGGTGTTGAATTGCGATCGCGCAATTTAACCGGTATGGGAGATGAGTTAGCTGGCTCATATTACCATACACTGTCTGGTGGTTCCGATGTCTTTGATTTTAGTTATCAGGTTCCCGTGAACGCCATGAACGGCAAAGTGCAGATTCGAGCGGCATTTAATCGCAACGAAATTACTGAGCCACCCTTTGATGCCTTTGACATTCGGGCAAACCAGGATCTTTATGAAATCAATTATCGTCAACCATTGATCCGATCGCCCAAAGAAGAATTTGCCCTATCTTTAGGATTTACCTATCAAGATGGTCAAACCTTCCTGTTTGATAACCTCGCAACCCCATTTGGGATTGGGCCTGATGCCAATGGCGTTAGCCGCACCAGTGTAATTAAATTTGGTCAAGATTATATCAGACGCGAACCTCAAGGAGCTTGGTTTTTGCGATCGCAATTTAATTTTGGCGTTGATATATTAGATGCAACTATCAACAATGATCCCATACCCGATGGTCGCTTTTTCAGTTGGCTAGGTCAAATACAGCGCGTGCAGCAACTCAGCAACGATCATCTATTGCTGATTCAAGCAGACTTGCAGCTTACACCAGATAGCCTTTTACCATCCCAGCAATTTGTGATTGGTGGTGGACAATCGGTAAGAGGATATCGCCAAAATATCCGCTCTGGGGATAATGGATTTCGGGTAGCGATCGAAGATCGGTTTACAGTGCAGCGTAATGAATCTGGATTCTCTACAATTCAACTTGCGCCATTTCTAGACATGGGAGCCGTCTGGAATCAGTCTGATAACCCCAATCCGCTACCCAATCAAACTTTTTTAGTGGGTGCAGGCTTAGGATTGTTATGGAATCAGGCAATGGGAATTGATAATCTCTTTTTGCGGCTTGATTATGGATTTCCATTTATCGATCTGAGCGATCGTGGTAATAACGCTCAGGATGATGGCTTTTACTTTAGCCTTCGCTATCAACCCTAGCTAAACGCTATGGTAATCATAACTAATTATGCGGACATGATATTATTTGAGCCGCATTTGAGCAAGTCGAGTTTAATCAGCAAAATGCCATTTCACTTAAGTAGGTTGGCACAATTAAACCGAACTATACAAAGTTTTGTATGGGTAAAGGGTAAAGGTTTTTCCCTTTTACCCTTAACCTTTACCCTTGTTAATTTGGTTGCGTTTTTTAGCGCCCACTTACTAATTTTAGTGTTCTCCGCAAAAAGTATGCCCTTTTACCTACTCCTTTTGGTAGATAAGGTGCTTAATTCAGTATTTTCCACAGTTAATTACCTGTTCTTCTGCCTTATCCTAATATTGAACTAAAAAATTAACTTCTTTCTTCAGGAATTTTAGTTTTATACTGTGTATATACACAAAGGAAAAAGTTTTAGTTTATAAATGTAAGAAAGAATTATAAATAAGAGAAAACTTATGACACAATCTAACTCGCAAGACAAAAACAGCTTTCTTTACCCTCGTAGTCGGTATTATGGTAAATTTCAGCCAGAGAATTTGGTGTTTAATGCCAACCTTCAAGAATTCTCTCAAAAAATTAGTTACATTACTTGCCTAGAGACTGGGGGGAAATTGTCTCAAGAAGAGGCTTACCAGCAGATTAAGTCACTCTGGAAAGAGTTGAAACATAGCAAAAAACAGCTCTCTATTGGCGGAAATCGAGAAATTTAAACTAATGTGAAGGAGGTATTGGGAATTTTTATTAAATCTATTGCAAAAATACTATTGCAAAAATAATTGAACCGCCCAGAAATTGATTTTAGGGCGGTTTTTTGGCTTTTGCAAGAAGTATCCTTTTTGTAATGTTAATTCTATTTGTTACAAGTAATACCAGTTCTGTTATGTCATGTTAATTTTAGCAGTTACAGGTAATACCAATTCTGTATAAATATGCGCCAAATTATACAAAGAACGAATTAGCATAGACGCAAAGCCAATACGGTTCAGTTAAGGTTTTTTGATGAAAATTCTAGATCGCTAAAGATGCGATAAATCGCCTTCAAGACAAAAGACTGATTATTAGACCTCTTGCAAAAGTCCTTAAGAGGTTGTTTGAAAAGTGGTTGGCTGTATCTTTGCATTTATTGATCCCCCCAACCTCCTTACAAATCTACCGTGTTACACAAGTCAAATTACCCCCCTTAATCCCCCCGATGCATTGGTGGGAAACAAGAAATATAGTTCCCTCCCTAATACATACGGGGAGGGTTAGGGTGGGGTAAAACCCTGGTTAATCAGCTATTTCAAACTTGTGTATACACCGTAGCGTTACAAATGGGGGCAAAACCTTTCAAAGTCCCCCAATTTATCGGGGAATTTAGGGTAAATAATCCGAAAAGCAACAACTTTATTTTGTAGCTTATGATGTACCTACAAAAGTGAGATTTAGCGATCGCAATCAAATTTTTCAGCAGGAGTTAAGCTATGACGCAGCGACTGACTCAAGAGCAATTATCACAAATAGTTACAGAAGTAGAAGGTCTGCAATTGCGTCGGGAAGCGGAACTAGACCAACAGCAGGTGAGAGAAATTTTACAGGAGTTGAATTTACCGCCAGAGTTACTAGATGAAGCTCTGATTCAGTTAAATCGCCGCCAAGCACTAGAAGTACAGCAACGTCGGAATCGATGGATTACCTCTGGAGTAGTGGCAGTTGTAGTAATTGTCATTGCATCGACAATATTTTTCATGCAGCAGCAAAATTCTACACTTTCTCGTGTTTCTACTCAACAAGACCGCATCATGACACAAGATAATGGGGGCGACTTAAAGACAATTTCTCGCCAAACCAATCCAGAAGTGTTGTATCGTGTCACCTTAAAAGATTCACCTTTGGGTAAAAAGCTGGCTCTTTCTTGTAATTGGATTGACCCAAATGGTCAAATTGTCAAGCAAAACAACTATCAAACCCGCGAGATTAATACGTCTGTCTGGGATACCCAGTGTCGCTACACTATTAACCCGGCTGCAACTGTTGGCAATTGGAAAGTGCAGATGTTCCTAGAAGGTCGGCAGATTAGCGATGCAACCTTTGAAGTTAAATAGTTCAGATGGGTATCCCGCATCATTTTCTTGGCTATTGGGGTTCAACTGGTTCCCAGCCTCCAGGCTGGGAAACATTCTTGGAGGCGGAGCCTCCATAGCTTGACAAGAGGCAGAGCCTCTTGGAACTCATTCCCAGCCTCCAGGCTGGGAACGAGGATACAATAAGTCTTTGGGCTTTACAAGCGTGCCATTCAGTTCAGATGGTTATCCCGCATCACTTTCTTGGCTATTGGGGTTATGGCGCTCAACAGGAGTTGGAAGCGCTGTTAACTAGTGTGGTGAAAAACCTCTCCCCTACAAAGAAAGAGGCTTTGAATTTTCCCCTTTCCCTAGTAGAAAAGGGGGTTAGGGGGTTAGGTCAGAAAAATTATTTCTATCTACAGGAAAATAATCCTCTTCCCATCTGGAATGTTGTTTACATCGGACTCGATGGCAATCCCCCACTGCAACAAAATCAAATTGCTGCCATCTTTGCATCAGGATTATTTAGTTCACCCGATGCTTGGGTAATCCAAGAAAACAACTGCCTAATTTTGGGTAGAGAACCTTTTGGAAAAGTTCCTTTGTATTGGACTGTGCAAGGACAAATAATCTGGTTTGCATCCCAATTGCAATTACTTTTACCGATTTTGCAACAGTCAGAAGTTAGCATTCCTGGGTTATATGGCTATAACTGTTTTTCTTACGTTCCCACACCCTTAACTCCTATTCAAGAAGTGTTTGCAGTGACGGCTGGGACGGAATTAGTTTGGCAGAGCGATCGCCAATCAGGTAAGCTGCAAACACCTGAATCTAAAAAAATCCACTCATGGCGGGAAGCGTCAGAGCAGTTAACAGATGAAGCTACAGCAATTACCCAATTGCAAACTCTCCTGAAAAACTCCATTGAGCGACAAATTGCCGATTTAAAAGATGAGCCTGTCGGGGTGTTTCTCTCTGGCGG
This sequence comes from Nostoc sp. DedQUE12b, assembly GCF_034530835.1. Classification (NCBI taxonomy): domain Bacteria; kingdom Bacillati; phylum Cyanobacteriota; class Cyanophyceae; order Nostocales; family Nostocaceae; genus Nostoc; species Nostoc sp. DedQUE12b. The sequence continues at coordinate 87,599 of NZ_JAVRCI010000018.1, forward strand.
ACTTGATTCTTCAGTGGTGGCGGCGCTGCTGGTACAAGCAGGGGTGAAAGTCCGCGCCTACACTTTAGATTTTGGGAACGCAGGGATTCCAGAATATCCATACTCTGAACAAGTCGCCCAATTTCTCAAAATTCCACTTGTTAAAGTTCCAGTAACCCCCAGTTCGATCAAGAATGCGCTAATTCCGACTGTGCAAGCATTAGATTTGCCCTTTGGAGATGGTGTGTGTGTGCCGTTGTATCTCCTGTCTGAGAGGGCGAGTCAGGAAACTCAGGTAATTTTTAACGGCGAAGGTGGAGATCAACTGTTTGCCGGTTGGACGAACAAACCTTTAATTGCCGCAGGTGTTTATCAAGCAGAAAATCCCGCTGGACAGGAAACTTTTATCCAGCAATATCTCCGCACCTTTCACCGTCTTGGGGGATACGAATCTCAAGTTTATCAGCCGGAGGTTTATGCACAGATCCAAAATTTGCATCCTGAAGATTGGCTATTGGCGGCTTTAGATCGCAATGAGTGTCCATCTTTATTGCATCGCCTCCGCCGTGCTAGTTTGATGCTCAAAGGAGCGCAGAATATCCATCCCCGTGCGACTGCATTGGGGTTTGTTCATGGTTTATGGGTGCGATCGCCTTTTTGTGATTTACCTCTAGCTGAGTGGACATTCCGTTTATCTGGAGAACTCTGTTTGCAGGGTGCTTGTGAAAAATATATCCTCAAACGGGCTGTAGAAAACTGGCTTCCGCCCGAAATTGTCTGGCGACAAAAACGTGGTATGGGGGTTCCTTTAACTTCTTGGTGTTTAAATGATTTTTGGCATCAACTCGGCATTTGGCTCAATCCAGAAAGACTTCGCGCCAACAACCATTTTTATCCTCACATTGCAGCACAAATCGTTGAAGGCAATCTAGGAGCAGCTATTCAAGGGCGTCGAATTGGTGAAACACTCTGGTTACTAATTATGTGGCAACTTTGGCGATCGCACGTTTTAAATGAAGAAATAACTAAACAGTCTTGGGATCATCCCTTTTGGTTACATCGTTGGCTATGGAGAAATTTCAAGCGATGGCAAGGTTAGATAAAAGTGGGGAGTTGGGAGTTGAGAGTGAGGAGTTAGGAGTTAGGAGTGAGCAATTAATCTCCTCATCTCCCCCATTCTCCAGGGAACTTGCCGAGGAATTACTGAATAACTACGGTTCTCCGCTTTATGTTTATAATGGCGATCGCTTGCGCGAAACTATTGAGCGGATTACCAAAGCAGTAAGCTATCCGCGCACGCAATTTCGGTTTGCCAGTGTTACTAATGGGAACATTGCACTATTAAAAATTTTTCGCTCCTTTGGATGGGGACTTCACGCCAATACGCCAGGAGATATTTATCTGGGATTGCAAGCTGGTTTCGATCCTCGTGAGATTGTTTATAGCGGCAGTAATTTGAATCAGGCTGAGATGCTACAAGTTTTTAATTGGGGAGTTAAAACTCTCAATTTTGATAGTCTAGCTCAGTTGCAGTTGTGCTGCGAAGTTTTGCCCAAAGGCAGAGAGAAATCTATTCGGCTAGGTTTACGCCTCAATTTGCCGGAAATTACCGGAGATAGCCGCATTGGTGTACGTCCAGAAGAATTTGGTGATGCGATCGCTTTAACTGGTGAGGTGGGATTAAAGTTGAGTGGTTTACACTTCTATCGAGGGACGGGAACTAATGCCACAGCCGCATTCACCGAGGTGATCGATACAGTAATCGCCACAGCACAAAAGTTACCTGATTGGGAATATTTAGATTTTGGTGGTGGCTTTGGCTATCCTTATCACCATAACAAAACAGTCTTTAACTGGGAAATATTTGGGGCTGAGTTAACCAAGAGAATTACTCGTTTAGGACGGGAAATTGATTTGGTGATTGAACCGGGACGAAGTGCGATCGCTGGATGTGCAACTTTGCTTGCTCAAGTTGTTTCTGTAAAATGGCAAGGAGAAAAACAGATTGTCGGAGTTGATACCACCGTTGCCAATCTTTCAGTACCCTCAGTACACGGCGGCTACCGAGAAATAATCACTTGGAAGCAAGCAAACAAATCCCCAATTCCCCACTCTTGTACAGACGCAATTAATCGCGTCTCTCTATTCACAACTGATATTTGTGGTAACACTACCTATTCACGAGATTATCTAGGGAAAAATTGCCAACTCCCAGCCTTAGAAATTGGTGATATCGTTGCCATTTTAGATGTCGGTGCTTATGGTTATGCCATGTCGTCTCACTTTTTACACCGTCCCAAACCTGCGGAAGTCTTGCTAGAAAATGGTACACATCGCTTGATTCGTCGGCGGGAAGAATACAGTGTTTTATTAACAAATCAAGTGCTAGATAACTAACAATTAATAAATAACATTAGGCAATCATTATGAAGTGTATTAACTGCGGAACTGATAATAAACTAAAAGACCGGACAGCTAATCAAGGTCGGTGTCTAAAATGCAATCATCTCTTTGCTTTTGAACCGACTAGTATGAGTAATGTTAAAATTACCGATCCTTTTTTTGCAAAGGCGATCGCTGACATTTCTGCAAATAATACCTTATTTTTTACACCCAAACAACTACTTTATTTTCTAGAAAATCGTTTAAGAAAAACCTCAAAGTCAATTTCACGATTTAGCTGGCTAGTTCCTTTTATATTTATCAACTTGGTTACATCAATAACGATTTTTCTACCGTTAGTAGTAAATCTAGCATTTATTATTTTTTTTCATGAAAGTAGCAAATCAGTTAAACTCAATATTGTAAATCGCAAACAGAATGCGAGGAATTTACAAATCATAGGAATAATAATCCTCTTTATCGGAGTTTTACTCAGTCTTCCCTTAAATTCATTTAGATTGTTTGTAATTTTTGTTGTTATGGGAATGCTACCTATATATTTAGGAACTCGACAGCTAGGGCGAATTCAATTATTAATACAAGACTTTTTAATTTCTGAATCTCAGATTAACGATTGGCTAAATCGCTGGCAGCAAATAAATGGTTCCATTCTCAAAATTCTTCCTTCACCAAAGCAGGAAAATACACCAGCCACGATTAATCCTGACGTAACAGCTTACAGTTTTGATAGATTAGTCGTTTGTGACACTGCTAGTATTGCTCAACTATTAATCGCTAATAATTTCCACTTTGAAAACAACTGTGCAATTCTTAGTATTACTGGATATCCCCAAAGCATTTTTGACACCACAATGCAAATGCTGCGGCGCAATCCCGATTTAAAAGTCTATGCACTGCATGATTGCAATCCACAAGGAATTGCTTTAGTTCATAATTTGAGAACCAACGCTAATTGGTTTCTCAATAGCGAGATTGCGATTATTGATATCGGATTAACGCCACGTCAAATTATTGCTACGAAGCGCGGAATGTTCATTCAAACCTCTCCAGAGTCGGCACAAGCAGCTAAACAATTGCCTGAAGAAATACGTCAAAGTTTATCTGCTGAAGAATTAGCATGGTTAGAATCGGGAAAATTTGTAGAATTGGAATCTTTCACTCCCCAAAGAATAATTAAAGTTCTACAAAAGGGTATTGCTGGCAGCCAAAATTTAGAAAGTGATGACAGTAGCTTGCTTTTAGTCAGTGATACAGGAAATGATATGTACGTTGTTCAAAGTTTTGGTTAGTATTCTCCTTTCAATTGTAGGGGCAATTCATGACTTGCTCCTACATGAATAAAATGCAGTATCACATAAAATTTGTTTAATTGATTTACAGATGATATTTATTCAATTTTTTGGTTTAACCAAGCTTCTAAATCAGAAATAGCTGAGAAATCTAACAAAGCCTCTCCTAACGCTTCCAATTGTTCAATAGATAATCCTTGAACTCGCTCAATAGTAGATGAATCAATCTCACCCAAAGAGCGATTTAGTTGACGTATAATTAAACGTTGTTCGCCTTGTTGTACAGCTTGTTCTCGGTCTTGTTGATAAAGTGGTTTTAATCGCATAATTAACTCCCGATCGTCTTCTTCTGAATTTTGATTAACTTGCAAGTTTTGCCGCAAGTTATAAAGTAATTCTAGCGTTGCTCTGCGAAATGGATGATTTAATGGTAGTGCTTCTAATTCATCTATGGCTTGTTTTTGTACTGTTCCTCGACCGAGAATTCTTAACCATAGAGTTTCTTGGGTGCGCGGTAACTGGTGAATCGCAACGATCGCAGTCCGCAAATACTCTGCGATAAAATGTACTCCAGGTAGCCAGTCTACCTTTTGAGTAGCACCGAATCCTGACAGCAGCGTTGTAGATGCTGTTGGGGTGAGTATCCATAATTTAGGAAGTTCTAATTCTGAAATGGAAGTTTTATTGCGATTTGCTTGACGTTGTAATCCACCCCTTACTTCTAATAATTTTAACAGACAATCACAAATTTCTTCTTTTGATGCAGCGTTACGGAAGGGTTCAAAAATGGCTGCTGTAGCAGCAAATCTTCCTAATAATCCTAGTGTTTCTAAATTCGTACTTTGTTTTGTTAAAGGAGAAAATAAAACATCGATTTCTCGAACTTCTCCCGCCACACGGCTAGAACCTTGCACTTCTCCATAAGGTTTTAATAATTCTTCCAAATAGTCTTTTGCAAATTGGTCATGGATAAATCTAGTCATTCAACCAAAAAAGATTTAGGCAACAGTGAAGTATGGTACTTATATTACCGTCAACTTAGAAGTAAGAATATCTCTAATATGTATAATTTGTAATTTATCTGAAACCTCTTTCCATAAGCATTTGAGGTTCGACATTCTCAACATTAGCGATCGCTTCTAACTGAGAAATTCCAGCGATGTCTACGACGGGCTACGCCTACGCATCAACAATTTTACCTGATTTGGCACGCAACCAAGCGGTATGAGGCGCATAAGAAAGGCTTTGTGCAACTTCATAACCTGCTCGATTAATTACCTCGCGCTGCGACTCCACATCAACGCCTTCAGCAAAGCGGATAAAAACCAGTCCACTTGGTACTGCTAAGGAAGCATTAGTTTCTAGTGTATAAACTGGACTTAATATACCCTGTTCTGATTGATTGGGTTCGCCTGAAAAAACTGCGTAGGCGTAGCCCGTCGTAGACATCGCACCGTTGTTAAGTCGTAAAATTGCCCCTATTGCCACAGTGCCAGGTTGATTGTAATGTACTGCATAGTACCCAGGTTTACGAGTGTAAGATACAGCAGTGCGTAGGCTTACATCGCCACTAACGCGAATTTGTTCAGGATACTCAGAAAAATAGTCTTTTTGAAATCTCACTTCAGGAATCAGGGGTAAAGAATACGCCTGTAAAAAATACTCAGCCGGAAAATAAAACATCTTTCTCAAGTTCTAATGATGTTATAGCGTTTTCAGTGGTACGAAATACATTTATAACGCTTCTCAGTTGAGTGCGATACAGACCTAACCCCCAGCCCCTTCCCTACTAGCGTTGGGGAGTAAAATTCAAAGCCTCTCTCCTTTTAGGAGAGAGGTTTGGAGAGAGGTCAAAATGTATTGCTTCCATTCGAGAACCGCTATATCTCATCGTGATGCACAGTTATACGCCCCTACAGATAGTGAAGATTCTTAAAGCAACCTGATTTTGAATCCCCTCTTTTCTGGAAAGATTAATCGAAGTTTGTATGAACTTAGATAGATTAAATTCTGTATCGTAATACACACATAACACATGAAATCAGAAGCATCCATCAAGTAAATGTAAGCCCAATACTTCTTGGTTAAGGGGAAAAGGGGAAAAGGGGAAAGGGAAAGAAAAAACCTTTAACCCTTACCCTTTACCCTTTACCCCAAACCCGATTCCGAGTTAAAAATGCACAAAGCGAGAAGTATTGAATGTAAGCCTACGATGGGTATAACAAGCTTTAAAAGTAAGGCATAATACGGTTTTCCCAATACCCAATTCCCAATTTTCAAAACATATAGGAGATTAAACAATGGTTCAAGTTCGTTATGGTGGACAGAACGGCCAACAGTATGAATTTGCTATCAGTAACGAACACGTTGTAGTGCGTACCGAAAGCCGCAGCACTATTGTTGGTGCAAGATCCTTTGAAGTCGCACCTGTATCACCCACAGCTCGTAGCATCCTTAATCAATTTGAGTTAAAAACACGGTTTCGGCAAGCCGGTGTAGAAATTTTGCAAGCGAAAGTTCCAAATCAGGGTGCTGCTTTGCGCGATCGCGCCCGTGAAATACTCAACAATGAGTCTGAAGTCCAATTTGCCGGACGCGTTTTAATCGATCCAGTATCCCAACAACCTGTAATTTACACTGAAAACCTTTTTGTTAAATTTGATAGCGAAGAAGAGTTAAATGTCTGCCAAGAGGTTTTAAGACGTTACAACTTAACAATTAAACGCCAACTTGAATATGCACGAAATGCTTATTTTGTCAGCGCCCCTACAAATACTGGTATAGCCGTCTTTGACATCGCCGAGAGACTTCTAAATGAGGAATCAGTTGAACTATGCCATCCTGAACTAGCGCGTGAGTCACGCCAACGTCAGGTTTTTCCGCAGCAGTGGCACTTAAAGCAAACAACAATTAATAGTAAGACAATTAACGCCCATGCCAACGTTGAAGCCGCTTGGAAGTTGAGCAATGGCACTGGGACAATTATTGCAATTATCGACGATGGTATGGATCTCGATCATGAAGAGTTCCGTTCTTCTGGTAAGATAGTTGCCCCGCGTGATGTCACACGTAAAACAAACAATCCCAGACCGGGAAACGATAATAACCACGGTACATCTTGTGCAGGAGTAGCTTGTGCAAACGGCAACTTTGGAGCATCTGGTGTAGCACCGGGTGCAAAACTTATGCCAATTCGTTTAGCTTCAGCGTTGGGATCGCAGGATGAAGCAGATGCTTTTATTTGGGCGGCTCAAAATGGTGCTGATGTTATTTCTTGTAGCTGGGGCCCAGCAGACGGTACTTGGTTTGAACCAGACGATCCCGCACACAAGCAAAAAGTACCTTTGCCTGATTCCACACGACTTGCTATAGATTTTGCAATCAATAAAGGACGCAACGGCAAAGGCTGTGTAATTTTATTTGCAGCTGGCAATGGTAACGAAAGCGTTGATAACGACGGCTATGCCAGCTACCAAAAGGTGATTGCAGTGGCAGCTTGTAACGATTATGGCACAAGAAGCGCTTACAGCGACTTTGGTCAGGCGGTTTGGTGCGCCTTCCCTAGCAACAATGGTGATATTTCTCAAACTACTGGAATTTGGACAACCGATCGCTCTGGTGTAGTTGGCTATAATTCCGGTAATCGAAATCTTGGTGAAGCTTTAGGCAACTATACGAACGAATTTGGCGGAACTTCCAGCGCTTGTCCTGGTGCAGCAGGTGTAGCAGCCTTAATTCTTGCCAGAAACCCAAATTTGCGTTGGGATGAAGTGCGAGACATTATTAAACGCTCCTGCGATCGCATTGATTCAGCCGGAGGTAAATATGATGCCAATGGTCGCAGCCCTTTCTACGGTTACGGTCGAATCAATGCTCTGAAAGCTGTAGAATTGGCCAAGCCACCGCAAACATCACCGATCAGCAGATTCCAAGCAGTGCAAGATGTGCCAATTAACGATCTACAAACATCAACATTGTCGTTGGCGATCGCTAATACCACCCCCCTAAAATCCATCAAAGTTAATGTAGATATCGAGCATACTTATATTGGGGATCTTATAGTTACTCTCCTTCCTCCAGTGCAAATAGGCATACTTCCCATAAATCTGCACGATCGCCAGGGTGGAGCTACAGATAATATTAAAACAACTTATGACGAGGTAAACACCCCAAAACTTGCTGCCTTTAAAGGTAAAAGTCCCCAAGGAACCTGGACTCTGGAAGTTGCAGATAAATCTGAAGGAGATACAGGAAAAATTCGCAGTTTGACAATTGAAATGGGATTTTAAATAGGGGGCGCACAGCTAGCTGTGCATTGGTGTCAACTTAAGGTAAAAGTTAGGTTAAAAAAAGTGTTCTAGAATTGCCCTCATCCCCTAACCTCTTCTCATATGTTGGGCTACGGTGATACACACAAGTCGAATTACCCCCCTTAATCCCCCCTTGGAAAGGCTACGGTGTACACACAAGTCGAATTACCCCCCTTAATCCCCCCTTGGAAAGGGGGGAAACTAGAAATACAGTTCCCTCCCCTTTCCAAGGGGAGGGTTAGGGTGGGGTATTTTTAATGCTCTGTTAAATAACCACTATATTACTGAGCAAAAATCAAAACATTCTTCCCTGTAAGAACTTCCGCCTTCACGTTTCCGTGTTACGCGCAGCCTGTAGCAGCTTCCGCCTTCACGTTTCCGTGTTTTGCGCAGCCTGTAGCAGCTTCCGTCTTCACGTTTCCGTGTTACGCGTAGTCTGTAGCGACTTCCGCCTTCACGTTATCAGAAACAGACTTGTGTTACAGCATCTTCCCTTAAATAGAACACGCTTTTGAGATACAGCACTGCTGTACCTCAACAAGAAATATGGTTTCAATTGGCAAAAAATGTTGTATGGGACTTAAATTTTAGGTTTTTTCAGAAAAATCAACAATTTCACGTATGACAACCTTTTCAACAATTGTCCACTATAGAGTTATCAGTAATCTAAAAAATTAGTATTAATTATGGCAAGATTAAAACGCAATTCACGTACTCTTGGCAAAGCTGAACTACGTCTAGCAAGCATTAAATCCATTAGTCCAACTCTCGATGTCGGAGAGAACTTAACAGTCAAAGATTATACTGACAAAATCGAAAATCTCCGGCAATCTCTAGAAGCATACAATACTATCCTCTCCACTATTGATATCTTACTAACCCAGATCGTTGAAAATGAACAAGATTTAGCAGACTATTCTGAGAAAATCTTGCGTGGTATTGCTTATAAATATGGTAATAATAGCCATGAATATCAGATGGCTGGAGGTATTCGTAAAAGCGACCGTAAGCGTGCTGTGCGTCAAAGCGTGGTTTTGCCGAAGTAAGTAGACGCGATTAAAGGCGATCGCATAGATTACCAACCAAAATTACTGATTTAGCTTTGATTGGGGAGCGATGTCTACAACGGGCTGCGGCTACGCAATTGGATTACTCTTGTACCAAGTAAAAGTGCTTCTCGCAAAACCTAACCTGATATTTTGCGAGAAGCAAAACTATTTTGTCTCATTCCCAGTTTCCGGCTGGGAATGAGGTTTTAAAAGAGTTTTAACTTATAGTTGATACCAATTACAGCGGTTTTTCGACTTTTGCAAAAGGTCTAATCTGTTAACTTTGAGTCACAGCCTCTTTCGCCAAAAACTTCTCTAATTCTGTCAGCGCATCAGCATCAACCTTAGTTTGCATCGGGCAGAACTTCGGCCCACACATCGAACAAAACTCAGCAGTTTTATAAATATCTGCTGGCAAAGTTTCATCGTGATATTCCTTAGCTCTTTCGGGATCGAGTGATAATTCAAACTGACGGTTCCAATCGAAGTTGTAACGCGCCTTGGATAGTTCATCATCTCTATCCCTTGCACCAGGGCGATGTCTAGCAATATCAGCCGCATGAGCCGCTATCTTATAAGCAATCAACCCATTCCGCACATCTTCGGCATCTGGTAGACCTAAATGTTCTTTAGGTGTTACATAGCACAGCATCGCAGTACCGTACCAGCCAGCCATCGCGGCTCCAATGGCTGAAGTGATGTGGTCATAACCGGGAGCAATATCTGTCACCAATGGCCCCAAAACATAAAAAGGTGCTTCCGAACACTCTTCCATCTGCTTACGGACGTTGAACTCAATTTGATCCATTGGCACGTGTCCAGGCCCTTCCACCATCACCTGTATATCATCTTCCCAGGCTTTGCGAGTAAGCTGTCCGAGGGTTTTCAATTCAGCTAATTGTGCTTCATCTGAGGCATCATGGGTGCAACCGGGACGCAGGGAATCTCCTAAACTGAAGGAGACATCGTACTTTTTGAAAATCTCAATAATATCTTGGAAGTGGGTATAAAGCGGGTTTTGTTTGTGGTGATGTAGCATCCACCGCGCCAAAATCCCGCCGCCGCGAGAGACAATACCAGTGAGCCGGTTTCTCACCAAGGGCAAATGCTCAAGCAAAATCCCTGCGTGGATAGTTTGATAGTCTACTCCTTGCTGGGCGTGCTTTTCGATGATATGAAGAAAATCGTCAGCAGTCAGATTCTCAATTGTACCGTGGACACTTTCTAAAGCTTGGTAAACCGGCACTGTACCAATGGGAACTGGGGAAGCCTTGATGATGGCGGTGCGAATTTCATCCAAATTACCGCCGCCTGTGGACAAATCCATCACGGTATCAGCGCCGTACTTCACCGCCAGATTCAGCTTATCAACTTCTTCTTGAAGATTAGAAGAGTTGGGAGAAGCGCCGATATTGGCATTTACCTTACATTTAGAGGCGATGCCAATAGCCATCGGCTCTAGGTTAGTGTGATTAATATTAGCCGGGATAATCATTCGTCCCCGCGCTACTTCCTCACGAATGAGATCGGCTGGGAGATTTTCCCGTTGGGCGACGTAGTGCATTTCTTCGGTGATAACACCTTGGCGGGCATAGTGCATTTGAGATACATTAACCTGCCCACGTCGTTTAGCAACCCATTCAGTCCGCATATTGTAATTCCTCAATAAACAGCTTCCCTCCGCTGGTATTACCCAGACTCAGGTGTTAAGGGTGTGATCTCAGCCTGGTTATGTAGGCACCCCTAGCATGGATGTAGTGTATCACCTTCGTTATATCTGGGAGCAAAGGTGTTAACAATTTATGAGGTAATACAATTTTGGATTTTAGGGTTTAGGCGCGAATTTCATTTGCACAAGGACGACCCTGTTCAATATCGGTAATATTAGCAAAAGTTGTTTCTGCAATATTGTAGAGAGCTTCTGCTGTAAAAAAAGCTTGATGTCCGGTAATGAGTACATTCGGAAAGGTTGTCAGACGTTGGAAAACATCATCTTGAATAATTTCGCCAGACAAATCCTCAAAGAACAATTCTGATTCTTGTTCGTAGACATCTATCGCAAGATAGCCAATTTTACCCGATTTTAGTCCCTCAATCACTGCTTGGGTATCAATCAGCGCTCCTCGACTAGTATTAATTAGCATCATACCTGGCTTAATCTGTTCTATAGCCTCAGTGTTAATTAAGTGATGGGTTTCAGGAGTCAAGGGACAATGCAGGGAGATAATATCGGAATTGGCAAATAGCTCAGGTAGTTCCACATACTTTCCACCCAGCGCCTCCAATTCGGGATTGCGATAGACATCATAGGCGAGTATGTGACAGCCAAACCCCTTCATAATCTGTCCTAAAATCAGACCGATTTTGCCAGTGCCAACAATCCCCACTGTACGCTCATGCAAATTAAATCCCAACAATCCATCTAAAGAAAAATTGCCTTCTCGGACACGGTTGTAGGCACGATGAATTTTGCGATTTAGGCTTAAAATCAATCCTACAGCGTGTTCTGCCACCCCATAAGGTGAATAGGCGGGAACACGTACAACGGTAATTCCTAAATCTGCTGCGGCTTGTAAGTCTACATTGTTAAACCCCGCACAGCGAAGGACTACTAGATGAGTTCCCCGTGAGGCGAGAAGTTCTAAAGTTGGGGCATCAAGCTGATCGTGGACAAATACGCAAACTGCGGGAAATTCGGCAGCCAGGATAGCCGTATCCCGATTTAAACGGGGTTCAAAAAATACTAACTCGTGTTGGATGGGAGAATTTGCAGCTGACAAGAACTGGCGATCGTAGGCTTTTGTACTGAAAACTGCTACCTTCATGCAAAACCTCAGATTTGATGTATGCTGCACAGTGTTCGAGTACATAGTACCTTGACGTTTAGAAAAGCGATGTCTACAACGAGCGTAGCTGCGGCATTTTCAACATTTTTTAATCGGTACTTTGACAAGGGCAGTTAAATAAGTGATGTCTACGACGGGCTACGCCTAAGCCCTTCGGTTGAATGCAACTGCTCCAAATTACGATGTTTGACGAATTACTGCAAATATGCAGTGCCGTATTTCGCTCATATTTCCATCACATTTATTTCTCATAATTTTGCCGCTCGGCTAATAGTCAATTTTCGCAGAAACAAAATGACAGCAACATCTGAAAAAATCATCCAGCCACGTGAATGGCACAATCTACTGGCATCGAAAGTGTAATTTATTTGAGGATATCAGTTAAGTTGTGCTGTAGCTGTGTGAGGTTTTTACAATTTTCAAGCTTGGAGTTTATACCAATTCTGTATTAAGATGCACATAACAAGACTGCCCTCTAGTCCGCTCAAGTAACGGTAAGACTACAGGGGTGAAATACAACAGGTTTTAAGGAAGGTAAAGTACACAAAGATTCGTCTCAAAGCCTCATATAAAGCGTGTTTTACTCCTGGATTCTGCTGTAGATCCAGCTTTACAAAGAAAAAGTATAAATCAGGAATATGTTTATGAGTAGCTTAATCTTATTATTAATTGGTTTAGGAGCATTATTTTTGGTTTTCAATACTAAAGATGAAATTAATCGCATTACTGCTATGATCAGCGGGACAATTCTTTTGATTTGGGGTTTGGCTCTAGCTCCCTTGTCATTTCAATTACTAATTGAGATTGGTTCAGTTTTAGCAACTTTCTCTGTTTGTATGCGTTGTTTAGGTTGTGGTTTTAACCGCGATTGATTTTTAACTTGATAAATTATAAGTTTACTGACATCTTCAAGAGATAAACTAAGTAATTCAGCAGTCATGAATTCTAACTGATTAACTTCAGTTACAACAGTACAAAAATTAATTTTTTTAGAGCATTATTGGCAGTTCTAACTTCCAAAAAGCTAAATCTTTGCTTTTTTTAGTTTCAGCTTTGATTGCTGTCAAATTTCGGGCATTATTAGCTATATTTCTTGATGAAGAAAGAATAACTAATGCCCCATTCCCAATGACAAATGACAAACGACAAATGACAAATGCCCAATCATTACCGATATATTATTTTTTACAAACCATACGGCGTTCTCAGCCAGTTTACAAAAGATGCCCCCACACATAGCACCCTAAAAGATTATATTGATGTGTCTGATGTGTATCCTGTGGGACGCTTAGATTGGGATAGTGAAGGATTGCTGCTGTTAACAAACGATGGACAATTACAACATCGCCTTGCCCATCCACGTTTTGGTCATAAACGTACTTACTGGGTACAGGTAGAACGAATTCCAGATGCAGAAGCTATCAAAAGGTTGCAAACAGGTATAGAAATTCAAGATTACCGCACTCAACCAGCAGAAGTTAAGCTTCTATCAGAAGAACCACAGTTACCCGAACGCACTCCACCAATTAGATTTCGTAAAAATGTACCGACAGCTTGGCTGGAAATGACTTTAACAGAGGGAAAAAACCGCCAAGTTCGGCGCATGACTGCGGCTGTCGGGTTTCCGACTTTGCGATTGGTCAGGGTCAGCATCG